>JBKPMA010000082.1:0-4892 GCA_046731935.1 Acidobacteriota bacterium | reverse complement strand
GTCGTCATGAGTGTGGGGCCGCCCCCGCCTCCATCGCCGCCCTCGGAGACCGATGAGGGGCTGCTGGCGCGGTTCACGGCGTCGCTGCCGTCGTTCGACGCCGCGCGTGACGGCACGGTCGTCCACGTCTTGCCGAAAGATCTGCCGGCGAAAATCCGGGCGCGGCTAGATCAAACCCTCAATCTCGCATCCACGGCCGATACGAGCGCCGTGGGAATGGTGATCCGGTTCGCAGATGCCTTGCGCGGACGGGTCAGTCCGAATGCGCTCGCAGGCGGCGGCCTCCCGGGCCCGAAATGCCCTCTCGCGAACACCGTCCATCTGCCCGACGCGCCGATCTCGACCCAGCAGGGCCTCGATGCGGTCGTGAAGCAGGTGCCCGGACTGGTCTGGATCGTGACCTACGACGCGGCAGTGCCGGATCTCGACTTCGCCCTCGGACTGATGTGCGCCGGCGGAGAGACCGTGCTCGTCGAAGTCGCGCGGTGAGAGGGGGTCGGGATGAATTTCAGTTTCTGCCGACACGGGACCCCGCGCCGCGGCAGAAACTGAAATTCATCCCGACCCCAATTATTGACACTGCGAGTCGTCGCGATGGACGAAGTAGGACCGGTAGGCGGGCGACTTCTGATCCATGCAGCCAGACAGATTCAGCAGCCGCACATTCTTGAACTCGACGGGCTGACTTTCGGCCTGGAGTGCCAGGTAGCCTTCGGTCAGGATCGTGCCATCCACCTTGATTTTCGGATCGTACCGATTGGCGACTCCCCCACCGATCATCGGCGTCTCGTACTCGAGGACGGTCTGCCCGTCGATGATGTGACGGACTTTCTCAGCGCCCCGCACCTCCACCTGCACGGTGACCCACGCATCAACCGGGTAGACCTTGGACGTCGAGTTCGTACAGTGCGCCTTCACCATCTCGCCGTGCATGAAGATCTCGGTGCCAGGCGTACACACGTTCATCGTCGTCCGATTGCCTGCCAGCAGCTGCGCTTCCACTGAGATTGGCCAGTCCTGATCCTTCAGGATCGTTTCCGGCGCCTGCGAGTGGATCATCACGCCGCTGTTGAGACGTGCGTAGCTGGGCCCGCCCTTCGCCTGCTCGCCGAAGAAGTGATAGTCCACGGACACGACGTAGTGCGAGAGCTTCTTCGCATAAAACAGGTGTCCGAAGCGAGCGCCGAACTCGTCGTACTTGTCGTACATCACCCGGATGAGACCATTCTCGACGCGGAAGGTGTCGCGATAGTTGTCACCGAGCTCGTGGTTGGCGAGTTTGATCACCCAGCCATCGAGATTGCGGCCGTTGAAGAGCTCCTGCCAATCCTGCGCGGGCGCCGTACGCCAGTCGGTTGCGACAGGTGTCGGAGTCGCTTGGGCCGCTGCGAGAAGCGCGACGCCGATGAGTATGGTTCGCATGACGATGTTCCTTCGATGAAGTGTTGCGCTCCTGCGCTCCTGCCTTGCGGATCTCACGGCAGCGCGTGCCGGGACAGGGTGCCGGTGAGCGTCTCTGTGCCGATCGACACGTACAGCTCTCGATCAGACACCGACAGGCTGCACGCCGTGCGCCGGCCGAGCCGCGATACCAGTGCCGACACCAGGGTGCGATCGAGCTCCCACAGCTCGATCGCCTCGGCGCGATGGATTCGCTCGCCGGCGAGACGCTTCAGGAACTGTCTCGGCTCCTTGTGCACGTAGACGGCTACGCGCGGCGCAGCCTTGGCAGCTTTGTGCAGCCGTTCGGCATCCGGCGTGCCCACTTCGATCCACGACCGGATACGGCCCGTCATGTCCTTCACGAGAATCGCCGGCTCGTCGGGCGATGACAGGCCGGTGGAAAACGCGATGCCTTCCTGATACTCGAGCGCGAACGCCAGTACGCGCGCAATGAGGAACTCGTCAGACTCCGACGGATGGCGCGCCACGCGCAGCGCCAATGACTCGTAGACGCGGCGGTCGTTGTCCGCGAGGTCGATATCGAAGTTGTAGATCGTTGCCGTCAGCGCCACGGATCAGCGCGCAGCCGCAGCCCTGGTCCTCAGGAGCGCCTCGATCGCGTCTATCGTGTACGGCACTTTGCCCGACAATCGCTCCGGCCCCGCATCGGTCAGCAGGAACGAATCCTCGAGACGGACGCCGATGTTCAGGTATTTCTGCACGACCGGCCGCACCTTCTCCTTGAACGCACGGTTCTCGGGCGTGTCGGGCAGCTGCTCGAGCAAGCCGTCGCGGATATAGATGCCTGGCTCGATCGTAAAGGCCATGCCGGGTTCCAGAGGCCGTTTGTAGTCGCCGACGTCGTGCACATCAAGACCGATCCAGTGACAGATGCCGTGCGGATACCAGATGCGGAACTGGTCGCCCGCGGCCTCGGTGACCAGACCCAGCTTGAGAAGTCCCGCACGAACTACATCCTCGGCAGCGACCTCGACCGCGTGCGTCCGGTGCCCGGCGACCGCCGCCTTGATGCCCGCATCCTGGGCCGCGACGACAATCTGATAGAGGTCCTTCTGGGCCGGAGAGAACGTGCCCGAGATTGGATACGTGCGGGTGATGTCGCCCGACTGTCCCTGATAGTCGGCTGCGGCATCCACCAGCAGGAGATCGCCGGCTTCCATGCGGCGCGACGAAGACTCGTAGTGCAGCGTCGTGGCATTCGGTCCGCTGGCGACGATGGAGGGATACGACCAGCTCATGGCGCCGTTGGTGAGATACACCTGCTCGATGGCCGCCTCCACTTCGTATTCGTACTTTCCTGGCGCCGCCGTTCGCATGCCAGCGACGTGTGCATCGCTCGAGATTTCAAGGCTGCGGCGAAGGAGTCGCTGTTCGTAGGCTGTCTTGACCTGCCGCAACGCTTCGACAGTCGCGGTCGCGTCCACCAGCGCGACGTCGATGTATCGGTCCCTTGCCGCTCTGGCGAACTCGTACGGATCACCGAGCGGCTGGCTCGGCCCGGGGCGATGCCCGAACACCAGCGAGAGCTTCGCGTGGCCGCCTGTGACGGCGTCGAAGAATCGATCGAATTCGGTCGTTTCCTGCGTTCGCCGCATCTCGAACGGCGCACGGTTCATCACCGACGCGACGAACGCCTCGAACTGCGCCGTCCAATACACCGTTTGAATGCCACTGATCGCCGTCGCTTCGGCCTTCGTGAGCATGTGCCCGGTCCATTGCTCGCGCTTGGGGTCGGGCTCCTGGATGAAGAGGATCTCTTTCTTCGTCTCGTTGCCCGGCATGATCACGAGAATCGTGCCTTCCTGCGGGATGCCGGTGAGATAGAGCAGGTTGCTGTCCTGCCGGTATTCGTAATCCACGTCACGCGAATACACCGCCGGCTTCGCGCTCCATGCGACGAACATTGTCTGGGCGTCGAGCCCCGCCATCAGTTTCGTGCGACGGGCTTGCAGGTCCGCCTTCAGTTCATCGTCGGCGCGCGCGGGTTGCGCCGCGGACCCGATGACCAATGCCGTCACAGCGACGGCCAGCACACGCTTCATACACACTCCTCTACGCGACTATGGAGATCCGAGCCCGTGCCATTCGCTGGCGCGCCGAACTGTAGCACGCAGTCGATGACGTGGATAGAATTCGCTCCAGGGAGACCACCTCGAGACGCTCCCGGGAGCTGTCCATGAGCGACCAGACTCGCCGTATCGGACGCCGTGAATTTCTCGGCGCCACCGCCGCCAGCGCAGTGGGACTCACGATCGTCAAGCCGGAGGCCGTGCGCGGCACGGCTGCGAACTCCACCGTCCGCTTCGGCATTCTCGGTGTCGGAGGACGCGGGACTGAGGTCGGGAGCGGATTCGCCAGCGCCGGCGCCAGGGTCACCGCCCTCGCCGACCTGTTCGCCGACCAGCTCGAGGCCGGCCGCAAGCACTTCGACGCCCTGCAGACCAAAAGCGGTGGATCGCCCATCGGGACCGATCAACTCTTTCGCGGTCCGGACGCCTTCAAGCGCATTGCCGAGTCGAATGAGGTGGACTTCATCCAGATCTCCACACCGCCGTACTACCACGTGCAGCACCTCGAGACGGTGCTGGCCGCCGGCAAGCACGCATACTGCGAGAAGCCGGTCGCCGTGGACGTGCCGGGCGCGAAGCACGTCATCGAGCTCGGACAGAAGATCAACGGCAAGGTCAGTCTCGACGTCGGTTTCCAGATCCGGATGGCGCCGCCCATGCTGGCGCTCGCGCAGCGTGTGTGGGATGGGGCGATCGGTCCCGTCGCGTGCGGCGAAGCGTTCTACTACTGTCCGCACATCGATCGGCCCGCCCGATCCGGCGCATCGCCCGACGAGCTCCGGTTGAGAAACTGGGTCTGGTATCGGGACCTCTCCGGCGACATCGTCGTCGAGCAGAACATCCACGTCATCGACATGTGCAACTGGTTCCTTCGGAGCCATCCCATCGCAGCGGTGGCCACGACTGCGCGCAAGCTGCGGGCGGACAGCGGCGACTGCAAAGACCATTTCAACGCGGTGCTCACGTACCCGGGGGACGTCCACATCTCGTTCGGGTCGACTCAATTCGGCGAACCGGAGTTCGACGCGGGCGTCCGCCTGTTCGGCCCGGACGGCAGCTCCGAGTCGCACTACGATTCACGCGTCAGTATCGCCGGCAAGAATAAATGGGATGCCGGCCTTGGTGGCGGCAAGCCGGGCCCGCAGTTTTCAGCAGCAGGTGCGTTCCGCGGGTCGCTCGACAATGCCGATCCCGAAAAGCAGAAAGGCTTCCTGGCCAGCATCACGAGCGGTCAGTTTCACAACCAGGCGGCCCAAGGGGCCGAGTCGGCCTTGAGCGCCATGTTGATTCGAAACGCGGCGTACACGGGCAAATCCCTCAGCTGGGACGAGCTGCTGGCATCGACAGAGGTGTACGACC
>JBKPMA010000081.1:0-23448 GCA_046731935.1 Acidobacteriota bacterium | reverse complement strand
GTGATTGGACATGTGGACGCCGAACGAACACCCGGCCATGAACAGCGAGGGCAGCACCACCGACGGAGGCCCGAGTGCGGCCGCGAACATCGCGCTGCCGAGCGCGATCAGCCCACCGAGCGTGAACGTCCGCCGCACCAGCGTCACCGACGCTCCTGCGGTCACCCATCGGTCGGCGATCCACCCGCACAGGAGCGTCGTCGTCCCGACGGCCGTGTAATAGCTGGCGCCGATCACCGCCATCCGATCCAGCGACAGATGCCGTTCAGTGACCAGATAGGACGGCAGCCACGTGAGCATCGTGTAGCTGAAATAATTGGCCGCGAACAGGCTGATGCAGCTGCCCCACACTTGACCCCGAAACAGCAGCGCGCGGAAGGGCGGTGAGCTCGCCGCGGTCGTTCCGACGCGGCCTGGACCTCGCGGCATCCAAACGAACCACGGAATCAGCCACAGCAATCCGCCGACGCCGAGTGTGACGAAGAACGGACGCCAGCCGAGCCTCGCCACGAGCACACCGCCGCCAAGAATCCCGATGGCGGGACCGTACGCCACTCCCGCCGCAATCGCCGCGTTGGCGACGCAGCGTCTGCTCTCGGGCAGATACTGCGCGAGAATCTTCGAATAGCAGGGAAAGGCGACCGACTCGCCGACACCCAGAAGAAACCTGACGAGGAACAGAGCCGCCAGGCCATCCACGACGGCGGTCAGCGCGGTCGTCAATGACCACAGGGCGAGCCCGGCCGCCAGCACGAGCACGGCGCGATATCGATCCGCCAGCCAGCCGGCAAGCAGTTGAAAGGTGGCGTACGTCCAGAAGAACGCCGACAGCAGCAGTCCCAGCTGGGACGCTGACAGGCCGATTTCTTCCCGGATGAGCGGAGCGGCGATCGCGAGATTCGAGCGATCGATGTAGTTGATGACGACCGACAGCGCGAGCAGGACGATCATCGGAACGTACGGCTCCGTCGAGCGGATCGTCGCGCGGGAGGTGTCGGACATGCGGATGTTGCGGCAGTCTACTCTGGAACCGGAGCACACCCGTCAACCCGCGGTATCATGCGGCAGCATGCCGGCCAGCTCCGCGTCGTGGTACGAAGTGTCGAACGTCGGCGAGGTCGAGTCGCCGGCACTCCTGATCTATCCGGCGCGCGTCGAGGAGAACCTGCGGCGCATGATCGCCGTGGCGGGCGGTGTGGATCGCCTTCGTCCGCACATCAAGACCCACAAGCTCCCGCCGCTCGTCGCCACGCACCTCGCGGCTGGTATCCGCAAGTTCAAGTGTTCGACGATCGCGGAAGCGGAGCTGCTCGCGCAATCGAGCGCGCCGGACGTGCTGCTCGCGTACCAGCCCGTCGGTCCGAATGTGGGGCGCGTGTGCCGGTTGGTCCAGACGTTTCCGGCAACCCGCTTCTCGGTGCTCGTCGACGATCCCGGCATTGCCGGTGCGCTGGGGCGTGCTGCCACTGACAGCGGAATCACGATCGATGTCCTAATCGACCTCGACGTCGGCATGTCGCGGACGGGCATCGTCCCCGGTGCTGCAGCCCTTTCGTTGTACCGCCAGATCGCACAGACGCAGGGGTTGCGCGCGGCCGGACTGCACGCGTACGACGGACACATCCGCGATTCCGATCCGGTTGCGCGGAAGGAGGCATGCGATCGCGGATTTGCGAGCGTCACGGCGCTCCGCGAGGCGGTTCTCTCGTCGGGGCTCGCCGTTCCTTCGATCGTCGCCGGCGGAACGCCCACGTTCCCAATCCACGCACAGCGCAGCGACGTGGAGTGCAGCCCCGGCACGTGTGTGCTGTGGGACGCCGGCTACAGCACGATCCTTCCCGATCTCGATTTTCTGCACGCGGCACTCGTGCTGACGCGCGTCGTGAGTACTCCGGCCGGCGATCGCGTCTGCCTGGACCTCGGGCACAAGGCGATTGCCGCCGAGAACCCGCATCCGCGCGTCCTCTTCCTGAACCTGGAGGGAGCGACCGCTGTCGGTCACAGTGAGGAGCATCTGGTCGTCACGATCCCCGGTGCCCGTCCAGTGCCAGGCACGGCCATCTACGGCGTGCCGTGGCATATCTGTCCGACGGTCGCACTCCATTCGGAGGCCGTGGTGATCGACAACGGCCGCGCGGACGCGCGCTGGCGCGTCACGGGCCGAGAGCGCCATCTCACCGTCTGATCCCGACCACAATGCCCACGCCTCCAGGGGCGCTTCCTCCCGCGCTGCTGATCGCCCTTGCTGTCGGGGGCGTTGCGGTACTGGTCGTACTGGTGTCGGTCGTACGGCTGCACGCGTTCGTGGCGCTGACAACCGTCGCACTCGCCGTGGGACTCGCCGCTGGACTCGCACCCGGTGACGTGGTGCGTTCGTTTCAGGATGGCGTGGGCGCGACGCTCGGTGCGGTCGCACTCGTCATCGCCCTCGGCGCGTTACTGGGTACGTTGCTCGCCGAGTCGGGCGGAGCCGAAGTCGTCGCGAACGCCATCGTCGGACGCGTGAGCGTGCGGCAGCTTCCGTGGGCCGTTGGAGGCATCGGCTTCGTGCTCGGTACCCCGGTGTTCTTCCCCGTTGGGCTGGTGCTGCTCGTACCTGTCGTGCGCGCGATTGCGGCGGCCGCTCGCGTGCCGTTCCTGCTGCTGGCCGTTCCGCTCATCGCCGGGCTCTCGGCGTCCCACGGCCTGGTCCCGCCACACCCAGGTCCGATCGTGGCAGTGGGAACACTGAAAGCGGATCCCGGCTTGAGCCTTGTCTATTCGCTGCTGACGGCGCTCTTTGCAACCATTGTTGCCGGGCCGCTGTTTGCGATGGTCATCGTGCCGCGGCTGCGCCGGCCGGAGGAATCGATCGACGCGCCCCACGATCCGGTGCGTCCGGCTGATACCGTGCGAACGCCCCCGGCGCTTCTGCCGACGCTGATCACGGTCCTGCTTCCGGTCATCCTGATGCTCGGAGGCGCGGTGGCGAGCCTCTGGCTTCCGCTCGGGCCCGCACGTACGACCGCCGCCTTTCTCGGGAACCCTCTCGTCGCGATGGCAGCGGCCGTGTTCGCAGCACTCGCCGTGTTCGGCTGGCGGCGTGGAGTGTCCACACGTGAGCTGCTGCAATCCGCGGAGCGAAGTCTGTGGCCCGTGGCAGGAATCGTACTCGTCGTCGGTGCCGGCGGTGGCTTTGGACGAGTGCTCGATCAGGCCGGTGTTGGACGGGCAATCGCGGACGCGGCGGCTGCGCAGCATCTCTCTCCGCTGGTCCTCGGATGGGTTCTGGCCGCGCTTCTGCGCCTGAGCGTGGGATCCGCGACAGTGGCGATCTCGACGGGTGCGGGGCTGATGCTGCCGCTGCTCGAGACCATGCCTGGTATCAATCGCGAGCTGTTGGTCGTGTCGCTCGGCGCCGGCTCCATCATTGCTTCGCATGTGAACGACGGCGGGTTCTGGCTGGTGAAGGAATATCTCAATCTGACGGTCTTCGAAACGTTCGCAATGTGGACGGTGCTCGAGACGCTCATCGCGCTCGCCGGCCTGGCGGCCGTGCTCTTTCTCAGTCTGGTGGTTGCCTGATGCTGATCGTCGACGCACATCTCGACCTGGCGATGAACGCCATGGAGTGGAATCGCGACTTGACGCGCCCGCTGCAGGAACTGCGCGCGCGGGAAGCCGGAATGACCGACCGGCCGGATCGCGAGCACGGCACCATCTCGTTCGAGGAGATGCGCCGCGGCGGCGTGAGCGTCTGCGTGGCGACGCAGATCGCCCGCTACGTGAAGCCGAGCAACCGCCTGCCGGGCTGGCGCTCGCCTGAACAGGCATGGGCGATGACGCAGGCGCAGCTCGCCTGGTACGAAGAGATGACGGGCCGCGGCGAGATGACTCCGCTGATCGATCTCGCCAGTCTGGATCGCCATCTCGCGCGTCTGGGTCCGCTCGACGGTGCACTCGATCGATCGGCACCGATCGGTTACGTCCTCAGCCTCGAGGGCGCTGATTCAATCGTGACGCTCGCGCATCTGGAGCGTGCGTACGCGCGCGGTCTCCGGGCCCTCGGCCCGGCGCACTACGGCCCCGGCACGTACGCGCAAGGCACCGATGCCTCCGGCGGCATCGGCGACAAAGGACGCGACCTGCTGCGCGAGATGGATCGTCTCGGCATGATCCTCGACGTCACGCATCTCTGTGACGACAGCTTCTGGGAAGCCGTCGACGTGTTCAAGGGGCCGGTCTGGGCGAGCCACTCGAACTGCCGCGCGCTGGTGCCGCACAACCGGCAGTTCAGCGACGACCAGATCCGTTATCTGATCGATCGCGGAGCGGTGATCGGCGCCGCGCTCGATGCCTGGATGCTCGTGCCTGGCTGGATACGCGGCACGTCCACACCGCGAGCGACACAGGTCTCACTCGATACGCTCGTCAACCACATCGAGCACATCGCTTCCATTGCAGGCTCCGCGCGGCATTCCATGATAGGCAGCGACCTCGATGGGGCGTTCGGCACCGAACAAACCGCGGTCGATCTCGACACGATTGCGGATCTCGTTCGTTTGCTCGAACGTCTGCGAGCTCGCGGCTTCTCAGAGGCGGATGTACAAGGGATCGCGCACGGCAACTTTCTGCGCGTGCTTCGCCACGCGTGGACGTAGGTGCGGCCATACAGTGCGGACGTGAGGTGCGGAAGGTAGACCATACCCCGCCCTATTCGGCCAATCGTCACTCGGCCATCGTCAGTGTCCTGAACGCTGCGAGCGGCGTCACCGGCGGTCCGGCAGCAGTGGGGAAGAACACCGCCAGATCCGAAATCTGCGGCGGCACTGCCTCGCGATAACGGCGCTGCCACCGCGCGGTGAAGTCTGCCGCAGCCTCCGATTCGACGAGCGCCCACACGCTGCCTCCGAAACCGGCACCGAACGATGACGCGGCGGCGGCCCCTTGTTCCCTCGCGACCCGAGTCAGCGTGATCGTCTCAGGCACTTGATTGCCCAGCAGTTGCTCGGCACCTCTCTGAGACTCGTCCACGGCGAGTCCGAACGCTCCGAGATCGGCTCGCTCGAGGGCTCCGACCGCAGCCGGAATCACGCGATCGTTCTCGAGCCGGAAATGGTCCAGACGCCGTCGCAGCGGATCCGACGGGGTGTCACCGGACGGCATGCGCGCGAGAATGGCGTCCATCGTCGTCGACGCATCCGGCGAAGAGGCGAGCGCGACCGCCAGTGTCCGGTCGCTGCGGCCGGTTGCGGCCGTCCAGCGATCCAGAATCTCGCGGACGAGAAACGAGGCGCGGTTGTAGCGTTCCTTGGCGTTGCCGGTTTTGGCCGCAGCGATGCCGCTTGTCGCCACGACGAAGCTGTGTCCCGCCGGTACATCGAGCGTGCGGAGCAGGTGAACCGGCCCGAACGCGAAGTGCCGAATCCGCCCCGGTGACGAGCAGAGCATGGCCGCATGGTCCTCGCTGCCGCCAAAGGTGCCGACGCCGCGATCGCCTTCCAGCCGTCCGAATGATTGACCGTTTTCGATGCAGCCCAGGTATTCGCTCAGCTCTTCGAATGACGAGATCGCGCTCCGGAAGTTGGGGTGCACCGACAAATCATTGGCTAGCGCGAAGACAATGGCGACCGACGTGATGAGCGTGCTCGAGCTGCTGAGACCGGCCGATGTTGGCAGCGTGTTACGAAATGCCAGATTGAAGCCGCGCAGCGTCGGCCCGAAATTCCGCGCCACGCGCTTGACGGCCGTCATTGGGTAGTTCGACCAATGCCCCGATCGGATCGCCATGTCGGGCTCTGCGGCGAACTCGATGCGATCGTTCCGGAGTGCGTCGATGACGACGACGCGGTTGTCGCGTCGCGGCGCGTGAACCGCGCAGATGCCCCGCTCCACACCGCACGTCAGGGTCGTACCGCCGGCATAGTCCGTGTGCTTGCCGAGAACCTCGATACGTCCAGGGACGAAGAGCGGCTGCGGTTCACCGTCGGCGCCATCCATGCGGCGCCAGGCGCGTTCGGACTCCTCGAATCCACGTATGGCGAGCCCGACCCCCGCGGAGGTCATGCCTGCGGCCCGCAGCAGATCTGCGGCCCGGACCGTGACACTCACAACTGAACCTCACGCGCGGCCAGCCGTCGTTCCAGAGCCACGACATCGGAGCGGCGGGAGAGATCCAGCACGCCATCGTCGGACTGAAAGACTCGGAAGTGAACGCCGCTGTCCACGAGCGCCTGTGCGGCGGCTGGCAGTTCGAGCTCACCACGCGGCGAGAGCGGGAGCGCCGGGATGACATCGAAGATCTCGCGGCCGAACCGCCAGCAGTTCATGCTCACGAGCAAATCCGCACCTGCCGTCGCCAGCCAGGCCGGTTCGGGTTTTTCCACGATCCGGCGAAGAAATCCGTCCGGCGCGTCGATGACGGCAAACGACGCCAGCCGATCCGGAGCAATCAGCCCGTCGCGTAGCAACCCCGCGCGCGTGAATCCAACGAGCGCGGGCCCGTCGCTCAGACCGAGTGCGCGGCACGCTGCCACGGGATAGAGATTATCGCCGTTGACGACGACAAACCCATCGTCGCCCGCAAACTCACGCGCGGCAAAGACCGCGTCGGCCGTGCCCCGCGGCGACGCCTGCTCGGCGAACGCGAGGCGCACGCGCGTCGGCTCGAGCCGCGCGTAGTAGTCACGCACGACACCGTGTTCGGGACCGATGACGACGCAGATGTGGGTGAGGCCCGCGTCGGCCAGCGTGTGGAGGACGTGGTCGAGAAACGGACGCCCGACCGGCATCATCGCTTTCAGTCCGGCCGCGGCCATGTCGGCCTGGTCGCGAGCCAGTGGCGCGCTGCCGGCCTCGGCGCGCATCCGCGTGCCAAGCCCGCGAGCCAGCACGATAGCCTTGGAGACCGTCACGATGCCGTGGCTGCCTCTTCCGGGCTGTCCGCCCAGAGCGTCGGGATGATCCTGAGCAGCACCGCGGAGCTGCCGAGAGCCACCGCAAGCAGCGCGACAGCCACCCCCGTGCGCCCGTAGAGGACGTTGCCGACCGTGAAGAGCGACGACCAGACCATCGCGCACCCCGCGACCCACCCGGCCAGCGCAAGTGGAATGTTGTCGAGCGTGGCGGACGCGTTGCTCCGGACGACGCGCGGATCGGTTCTGATCGGCTCCCAGCCCGGACCGCTTGGACGCGTCTTCAGGTAGAAGTCCACGAGCACCTGACGGTCCGTTTCCGGCGCCACGTACGCCGTGACGAGCCAGCAGACGGTCGTGAACGCCACCGTGGCCACCAGACTCACATGCGTGGAGAGGTGGACGCCGTTCTTGGCGAGAACGAGCAGTGTCAGCGACACCATGAACGACGACACCATCGCGACGACTTCGCACCACGCGTTGACCCGCCACCAGAACCACCGGACCAGATAGAGCAGCCCCGTTCCGGCCCCGATCTGGAGAATGACGTCGAACGCGTCCTTCGCGGAATCCAGCAGATAGACCATCCCCGATGAGAGTACGAAGAGCAGCAGCGTGGCCATGCGGCCCGCGAGCACGTAGTGTTTCTCCGTGGCGTCCTGCCGGATGAAGCGGCGATAGAAGTCGTGAACGAGATACGAAGCGCCCCAGTTCAGGTGCGTGAGGATGGTGGATGAATTCGCCGCAATCAGCCCACCGACCATGAGGCCCACGAATCCGGGCGGCAGGAACTTCAGCATCGCCGGATACGCGATGTCGTGGCCGAGGAGCTGCGGATCGAGATTCGGAAACGCCTTCTGAATGTCCGAGAGCTGCGGATACACGATGATCGAGCACAGGCCGACGAGGATCCACGGCCACGGCCGCAGCACGTAATGGGCGACATTGAAGAACAGCACCGCGCCGAGCGAGTCGCGCTCGGATTTCGACGCGAGCATCCGCTGCGCGATGTAGCTGCCGCCGCCTGGCTCAGCACCCGGATACCACACCGACCACCACTGCACGGTGACGGGCATGATGAAGACGGCGACCGCCAGGTCCCAGTTGTTGGTGAAGTCAGGCAGCACGTCCAGATAGTGGAGACCGTTTGGCCCTGGAGTGGCCGACAGCTGCGACACGAGACCGCTCAGTCCGCCAACGCCGGGCGCCCGGAGCGCGAAGTACGCCGCTGCGATCACGGCCGTCATCTTGATGAAGAACTGGACCATGTCGATGACGAGGACACCCCAGAGCCCGGAGTGGGCAGCGAACGCCGCGTTGACCAGGCCGAGAACCAGCAGCGTCTCCCACCGGGGCAGGCCGAAAAGGATCCCGGCGATCTTGCACGCCGCGAGATTCACGGTCGCCATGATCATGCAGTTGAACAAGAGCCCGAGGTAGACGGCCCTGAACCCGCGCACGACGGTGGCGGCCTTGCCTGAGTACCGGATCTCGTAAAACTCGAGGTCCGTCATGACGCCCGACCGGCGCCAGAGCCGCGCGTAGAAGAACACAGTCGACATGCCCGTCAGAAGAAATGCCCACCAGACCCAGTTCCCGGCGACGCCGTTTCTCCGCACGATGTCGGTCACCAGATTCGGGGTGTCGCTGCTGAAGGTCGTGGCCACCATCGACAGTCCCGCGAGCCACCACGGCACGGCTCGGCCGGACACGAAGAATTCCGAGGTGTTCTTGCCGGCACGGCGCCCGACGAACAGGGCCGGGGCGAAGCAGACGACGAGTGCCGCGAACGCGATGAGCCAATCGATGGCCTGCAGCTGCATGGGCCGACTCTACAACAGGTTGGGCGCAGGTGGGCGGCGGCGTCGCGCTGTGCGGGAGCCGGTCAATCCTTGGGCGTCCGTCGGCGGTCTGGGCCCTTCCAGTCCGGCGACGGACCCTTGGGCGGATCGGCCGAGGCGCCGCGCCGCTCGTCGATGTGGAACGGCAGGCTACAACTCGGGCACATGAACCACACGACGCCATCCGTCGTGCCGAGTGGCGTCGGCGGCGATGCGGCGCACCGGGGGCAGGCGATATTTCGTGCGCGTCTCATCCCGTAGGACCGGAGTCTGAGCAGCACAGCTATATACCTGCCCGGCCTCGCGGTCAACAATGACAGACCGCTTGCTGTCAACTTGCAGCTGTTCGTTATGATCGGAGGATGATCAGCGCGTCGTTTGTCCGTTACTCCAGAGCCGTCCACCCCGTCGTCCGACCACGGGCCAGGGCCATTGCCGCGGTTGTCTTGCTGCTTTCAGCCGCGTTCGCAGGGTGTGGCGGGTCGTCGTCACCCGCACCCACCCCTCTTCCGAACGTCCCCTTTTCACAAACCGACATCGTCGTCGGCACCGGTGCTGACGCCGTCAACGGCAAGACCTTGACGGTCAACTACACGGGTTGGCTGTACGACGCGACGAAGGCGGAACAGAAGGGTACGCAGGTCGACACCACCACAGGCCGGGGGCCGTACTCGTTCGTGCTGGGCGCGGGGAGCGTCATCCCGGGCTGGGATCAGGGCATTCCAGGTATGAAGGTCGGTGGAAAGCGGAGGCTCGTGATTCCGCCGGAGCTCGCGTACGGGGCCTCCGGGCGCGGTCAGATCCCGCCGAACGCCGCGCTCGTCTTCGAGGTCGAATTGCTGGCCGTGCAGTAGAACGGCTGCCGGGCGGCGCGCCGACGCTGGATGGGCTCCGGGGGAGGGGCCCCCACCGTCCAACACGCCACCCGCGCAGGTCGGTGCATTCAGCGTTCCAGGTGCGCCGCGACGTTGCGAGCGAGCAGCACGTCGCCCGACGATCCCTCGCGCGCGTGCCGCACGTGCTCGGCGTGTACGAGGCTGCCGCGTCCGTCGTACGTCATCAACGCGGCCGCGAACTCGATCGCCGGATCGTTGCTCGACAGTGCCAGGCTCTGCCGCACCATCGCGTATCCGTCCAGCGACGAGGCGAGCTCGCCGGTTGGAGCCGAGATCGGTTTGAGCTGTTTGTACACTTCGATGAGATAGCCCGCGTCGAAGAGGGCGAGCGCACGCGACCTGCCGTTGCCTGTGGCCTCGACCGCGCGCTGATTCAACTGATCGAGCAGTCCTTTCGCGGCGCCCGCGTCGCGGGTCGCGTACAGCGCCGCGCGCCGGAGTGTCTCCATGCGGACCACGATTGGCGTGGATCGGGAGAGAAGCGACGTCGTGTCGGCGGTGAGCTTGCTGACGTCGTAGTCAGCGCGCGTACCTTTCCAGCCGGTGTCTGGGGCCCACGGCAGCGATCGCGCGGTTCCGATATCGAACGGGAAGCACACGAGCGGGGGACCGGCGAGCGCAGGTGACGCCAGCGCCGCCACGAGCACGAGAGCGAGAGTTGCAGGCCTGGTAAAGGCCGACGGTGTCGTCATCGAATGCCTCCTGGTAATTGACGCTCACCAGGAAGGACGCACCCGCCGGCGCGGTGTTAACGGCCTCCGCGCTATGCGTCACTCTCTTCGAGCGCTGACCTAGGGCTCACGCTTCGTCCACTCCTTCCACCAGGTACTCGATCCGAGGCCCAGCTCGTCCCACCACGCGTCGAGCATCGTGCGATCGTGCGCGCGGATTCCCGCGCGCGTCACCACGCTCGGCGGCGGAACGAGTCGAGCGAGCGCGTCAAAGACGCGACCCTGTTCACGATCGTTCACACGAGACAACAGATGCCATAAGGTGAGCGCATCCTCCGGTCTCGTGAGCTGGAGGATGCGATCGACGGCCTTGGCTTCGGCGTCGGGTGGCGCCTGCCCGAAGTCGATCAGATCGAGCGCCTCCTGCAGGCCGCGCGCCGCGTCTGCATAGTGGGGCGTCCCGGGACCAGTGCCCGGACGCATCGCGCACACGGCACCGGCGGGAATGAGCGCCGTCCGTCCGTGGTTTTCAAAGGCGACCCATCCGGCCGAGACCTCGACGCGGCCGCCGCCTTTTCGATCGACGGTCAGCGTGTACGCGCATCCCAGATCGACCACGGTGGAGGAAGGAGTCTCGACGAAGAACTGTCCGGGAGGTGCCCAGATGAAGGCATGCACGGTCCCGTGTGTCATCGACAACCGATGATTGCCTGTGGTCGCGGCCAGGAGTTGCAGGCGCGAGTCGGGTTCGACGTCGAGGCGGCCGACATCACCGATGGCAATGGTCGCGCGCGACGTGTTGTCGGTCTCGAGCCATTGGCCTACCGCCAGCCGTCCTGCGTCGGGGACCTCCGTCTCGTTGACCGTCGGCATGCCGGCCACACGGACGACCGGCCATGCCACACGGGTGGACGGTCGGATCGACCACATGCCGACGCTGCAGGCTGCGACGAGCGCGGCGGCCGTGGCGAGATAGCGCAGCGAGATTGTGCGGCGCTCGTGGCGCGCGGGGACGACCGGCCACGCTGGTACGGGCGGCGTGGAACGCAGCGTCCCGAGCACGCGCTCCAGCCGCTCGATCTCCGGATCCGGCGGCCCGCTCCGATCCCACAGGTACTCATCACTCACGATCGGCCTCTCCCTGCAGCCGTGCTCGAAGTATTTTCATCCCGCGGTGCAGATTGACGCGCACCGAGGCCGGCGTGAGTCCCGTGCGCTCCGCAATCTCGGGTCCGGTCATGCCTTCAATGAGGCGAAGCGCCAAGGTCTCGCGGTACGCGTCGGGCATCGTGCGCAGCACCGCCAGCACGGCCAAGGCCTCGGCCCGGTCTTCATTCGGCCCTGCGGCATCGTCTTCGAGCGGCACTTCGTTGCGGCCGTGCTGCCGCAGGTGATCCGTCGCGCGATTGCGCGCGATGGTCGCAAGCCAGCCGCCGAATGCCGCCGGCTCCCGCAGGCTCGCGAGGCGGCCGAGCGCGTGGACGAACACATCCTGCACGAGGTCGTCGACGTGGCTGCGATGGACGCGGGTCAGCACGATCCCGTGCACCATGCGGACGTACCGATCGTAGAGGGCCGCAAAGGCGCTCCGGTCGCCGGCCTTCGCCGCTTCTACGAGAGGCACCGCTTCGTCACCGGACCTGACGGACGGCGTCGGCATGGGAAGGTCGTTGGCGCGCAGGGCCACGAGCGTCAACGTGTCCGGTTCGAACGACACCGCGCGATCCCCATCGGTCAAGACGAACGAACGATGGCGTCCGTTAACACGGCGCCCCGGTCAACGGCTCAGCAGGTGCGCGGCCGTCTCAAGGAGGACGTCCTGGTCGATGGGTTTGGCCAGGTACGCTTCGAAACCCCCGGCCAGCGCCCGTCGGCGATCCTCTTCTCTCACGTGCGCGCTGATGGCCAGGGCCGGAATGGCGGCGGCCGGTTCGCCCAACGCCCGGATTCGCGACAGCAGTGTGATGCCGTCTTCGTCGGGCATGGCCAGGTCGGCAACAAACAGTGCGTAGCCGTTCCGCCCCAGGAGGTCCATGGCCTCGGCCGCGGAGCCCGCGAGGTCCACTTCCGCCCCAGCGCGCGTCAGAACGGTGGCGGCCAGCGCGCGAGAGTCCTCGTGGTCGTCAACGACCAGCACACGCCGGCCCTTCAGCACGCCGAGTGGAGCACGTGGACGCGTGCGGATCGGCGGTCCCGGCTCGACGGCAGCAAAGGGAATGCGCACGGTGAAACAGGCGCCCCGACCCTCGCCCGCACTCGCGGCCGTCACGGTGCCGCCGTGCAGCTGCACCAGGTGACGCGTGATGGCGAGGCCGAGACCGAGACCCGTATGCCGTCGAGTGACCGATCCGTCCGCCTGCCGGAAGCGTTCGAACAGGTGCGGCAGGAAGTCAGGCTCGATCCCCGCTCCGTCGTCTTCCACCCGCACCAGGACGTTCGTGTCGTCGCGGCGGACGCTGACGACGACGCGCCCCTTTGAGCCAGCGAATTTGACCGCATTCGACACCAGGTTCCACACCACCTGATGCAGGCGCGCCGGATCCGCCTCCGTGACGAGCGGTCCCTCGACATCCAGGCAGATGCTGACGCCGTGCTCGTCGGCCTCGCCCTGCAAGGCTCCGGCGGCGGCGGTGACTACGGCGCTGACGTCCACGCGTTCCGGCTCCAGCCGGAGCTTGCCGCTCATGATGCGGGCGACGTCCAGAATGTCGCCGATCAATCGGCTCTGGACTTCCGCGTTTCGCCGGATGCTCGCGATCGCCTGCGTCGCACGCTGTCCATCGAGATGACCGCGTTCGAGCATGCGGGACCAGCCCAGGATGGCGTTCAGCGGTGTCCGCAGTTCGTGCGAGAGCGTGGCAAGGAAATCATCTTTGATCCGGTTCGCCTCCTGCGCCTCCGCGTACAGCTGGGCGTTCTCGACGGCCATTGCTGCACGATGGGCGACGGCTTCGGCGAGCGAGAGATCGGCCGGACCGAACTGGCGTCCGGAATATCCAGTCACCAGGAAGCTGAGCGTGCCGACAACCTGGCGCGACGTCCTGATAGGAACCACCATCGCGCTGCGGATGTCGGCGGTAATTAGGCTCGACTTGAAATCGGCATGCTGCGACAGAGACTCGATGCGAGCCTTGGGAACGGTCGCGACGAGGATCGGGTCCCCGGTTCGCAGCACGAGTCCGGGACCGAACGCGTCGGCCATGTTGACGGGGAAGCGATCGCCAATCCTGGTGACTGCTTCTCGGATCCCCGGATCGTCGACGTGCGAGACGGCCAGGGTCTGAACCGTGCCGTCTTCCCGCCGCATGTGAACAGTGCACCAGTCGGCGATGCGCGGTACCGCCAGCCTGGTGATGTTGCGGAGCGTGGTCTCGTAATCGAGCGATCCACTCAATGTCTCGCTGGCTGCCGACAGGAACTCGGCGCGCTCGGCGAGCTTGGCGCGCTCCAGCTCGACCTGCTTACGGCGCGTCGTGGCGACACAGATGCCCGCCATCCGCGCGGGACGGCCCTGGTCGTCGTACTCGACGCGGCCCTTGCCTTCGACCCAGCGGACCGTGCCGTCCGGCGCGAGCAGCCGGTACTCCAGTTCGTGAGGCGCGGCATCCGCGATGGCCCTCCGAATCGATTCGAGGACGGCGGGCCGATCGTCGGGGTGAATCTCGCGCTCGTAGCTGGCAAACGTGCCGTCGAAACTGCTGGCGGCTGCGCCATGCAGCCTGGCGAGATTCTCGGACCAGCGGATTTCGTTGCTCCGCAGGTTCCATTCCCACGTGCCGATCTCCGCGGCATCCAGCGCGAAGCGGAGGCGTTCATCACTACGCCGCAACGCGTCGTAGCTGCGCGTGCGTTCGATCGCAAACGCCAGCAGATGCGCCGCGGTCAGAGCAAACGCGGATTCCGCCGCGTCGAAGGTCCTCAGCTCGGTGTGGTAGCAGATGCAGGCGCCAATGGTCTCGCCGCGCGCGCTGAGCGGCACGATGTCGATGGCCTTGATGCCTTCGGCATCCAATGCGGGAACGGTCGGTCCAACGAGCGCGTTGACATGCACGTCCGGAATGGCCAAGGCAGGGCCATTTCCGAGCTGTGACATCTTCGGGAACGCTGCCTCCGTTGCGGCGCGGTACGCATTGGACAAGCCTCGCGATGCCACAAGGCGGCCCACGTCGCCGCCATCGGCGAGATGAATCGCCGCATGCGTGATGCCGAGCCCGTCGCGAAGCGCATCGAGCACGGCGTCGTAGATGGGACAAAGTCCGGAAGCCTGGCTGAGTCGATCGGCCAGCCGACCCAGAACGTCGAGGACCACATGTCCCGCGTGAGGCGAACCGGTGGCAGACGCCATGAATTAGGGTGCGGTCGGTTTATACACCAGTCCTGTTGTGCAGAGAAGAACTGCGCTGAGTGGCGCGGCGTGGTTGAGCTGGTTCACTAGGGGATGAACGCGGTCAGGACGTACGCGTACAGCATCACGACCACGCCGACCAGTGTGGCGAGCACGATGCTGTGGAAGAACACCGCCTTGAAGATGGCGGCTTCATGACCGTGCTGCCCCGTCGCCACGCTGGCGACGACGATACTCTGCGCGTCGATCATCTTGCCCATGACGCCGCCCGTGCTGTTGGCGGCAGCCATCAGCACCGGACTCAGCCCAAGCTGCTTGGCCGTCACTTGCTGGAGGTTGCCGAAGAGCGCGTTCGAGCCCGCGTCAGTGCCCGTCAGCGCGACGCCGAGCCAGCCGAGCAACGTCCCGAAGAGCGGATACATCCACCCGGTGCCGGTGAGACTGAGACCCAGCACGGAATCCATCCCGGCATACCGCGTGATGAACGCGAGCGACACCATTCCGGAGATGGCAACGAGTGACGGGATCATCTTCCGCCACGTCCGGGCCATCAGCGTCGCCATCCGCGTGAACGGCACGCCGAGGAGCCAGGCCGACACGAGCGCACCGGCGAACACCGCAGTGCCCGGAAGCGGGATCACATTCAGATCCATCACCGCAGACTCGGGCGTGGGCCCCGGCGCAAGCGGAGGCATCCGAAGAACCTGGTTGTGAAGACCCGTCAGCGGGAACGCCAACGAGGCCGAGCGCAGCCAGCGCGCCGATGCGGGCAGTCCCCCAGCGAGGATGAACACCGACGTCAGGATGAACGGCGACCAGGCGACGAGCACGTCCCTGGTGCTGAGCGGTGGTGCCGAGGCGGCAGAATCACTCGTGGATTCCAGACACTGCGGGTGCTCGGGCCGCCAGTATTTGAGGAAGGCGACGCTCACGAGCAGCGAACCGATCGACGCGACGACGTCGACGAGACCGATCTCGATGTAGTTCGACCAGACGAATTGAATGAGCGCGAACGTGCCCCCGCTGACGAGCAACGCCGGCATGACTTCGATCGTTCCCCGCGTGCTGGTCATCGTCCGCACCAGCCAGATCGGAAGGATCAACGAGAACGGGGGAAGGATGCGTCCTGCCATCGCGCTCAGCACATGCTCCGGGAGGCCGGTGACACCGGCGAGGGTACGGATGGGATTGCCGACGCCACCCCAGGCCACTGGCGCGGTGTTGGCCAGCAGACACAAGACCGCCGCCTCGAACGGCGGGAACCCGAGGCCGATGAGAAACGCTCCGGCAATCGCGACCGGAGCGCCGCCGCCGCCGAGCCCTTCGAGGAACGCGCCGAAGCAGAATGCGATCAGGACGGCCTGGATGCGGCGATCGTTCGAGAGGTGCGCGATCGAACGCTTCATGCGCTCGAACTGACCGGTCTCGACCGCAATCTCGTACAGGAAGATCGAGGCGACGATAACCCACGCGATCCGCAGGAAGCCAAAGACGACGCCGTGCAGCGCTGCATAACCGGCGAGTCTGACTGGCATGCCGAAAGCGGTGATCGCGACCGCGAGTGCCACTAGAGCTCCCGCCAGCGCCGCACGCCAGACGCGCTGCCTCAGCGCCACCAGCACGAAGAAGAGGGTCACGACCGGCAGCGCCGCGACAGCGGTCGACAGCCACTGCGCGTGGAATGGATCGTAGACCTGCTGCCAGGGCATGAGCAGGCTGCACGCTATCTGCAGGCTCCGGCCGCGTCAAGCACACACGTGCAGAACGGCTTTCCGGCCACGTAAGGCACTTACGCCAGCGGTACGTGGAGCGGGCGGCGCTTCACGAATCCGGCGCAAACACGCGTCGTGCTACGTGGAACGCGCGTTGCTGTCGCGACGGTGCCAGCCCCCAGCGAGGACGGAGGATCGTGATGTCGGAGACCCCCACGGCAATCGCACCAGACCTGCTCGAGCGCCGTGATTTCACTATGCAGTTGATCCTCGCGGTGCTGAGCAGCGCGACGATTGTTGTCTCGGAAGCGTGTGGATCCAGTGGAGCGGATCCGTCTCCGGTGGGCGGCGGTGGAAATGGTGGCGGTGGCGGAGGCGACGGGAGTGTGTCCGGCACCATCAGCGGCAATCACGGGCACGTCGCGACGATCACTGCGGCCCAGCTCACGGCGGGCAATGCGGTGGCGCTCGATATCACCGGGACGGCGAGCCACTCGCACTCGGTGTCGCTCTCGGCGCAGGACATTCTCGATGTGGCCGCGCGCAAGACGGTGGCGAAAGCATCGAGTACGGACTCCGGTCACGACCACACCGTGACCTTCAACTAGCGCGATCCAAGACACGCGTCGGCGGCTTCCTGCCCGGGGCCGTCGAGCGTACGTGCCGGGCGGCTCGAGGGCTCGAGGTTCCGTGGGTGGGCGGACCTGGGCGTCAGGGGCCTGAAGTTCGGGAGTCGGACACCTGGCTCCTCGGGCCCTCGAGCCGTCCCGGCACGATTCCGTTCGACCACTCAAGCCCTCAAGCGCTTGCGCCCTCGGTTCCGCCGGCCCTCAGGCCCTCGAGCCCTACGCGTATCACCGCTCACGGTCGCGTCGCGAGCGTCTGCGACACGATCGCCGCATCGTTGGCGACGTCCGCGCCGGCGACCGGCTGATCCAGGGCGGCCTCGTCATTGAAGATCTTCAGGAACTCGATGATCTCGAATCGCTGTGTGTCATCCAGCGACGGATAGAACCACCATTCGTGTCCCGTGTTCCAGTTGCCGGGCAAACGTGTGTCGAGCTCGTACGGCATCGCGTTGGGCGGCGGGCTCAGCCGACTCGGATCGGTCTCGATGCCCAGCTTCACGGGATCGTATTCATGATGTCCCACGCGGAACTGCGTGGGCCGCTCGGCCGCCGGATGGAGGAGATCGAAAATCGTCGGCACCGACCCATTGTGCAGGAAGGGCGCGGTAGCCCAGATGCCGACCAGCGTCTTCGACCGATAGACTTTCCGTCCTTTCGTATCGCTCCACTTCTCCGAATCGAGGAGCGGCGCACGAAACGTCGGCTCGAACGCCGGACCCTTGCGCACGCTGCGGTTCTCGAGCCTGTCGATGTCCTCGCGTGAGAAATGGCGCTCGGTGTACGCGGCGTGTTTTACCTTCGCGATCAACTCGAGCGCGGCGTACGGGAACGGCAGGACGCGTCCGTCAGCCATCTTCACCGGTTTCTCGAAGTTGATCGCCGTGCTCGGATCGGTGCCGACCTTGTTCAGCGCGAACAGCTGATAGATGCGCATCTGGCCATCGGTCTGCCAGGTCTGATGACACGGCGCACAGTACGTCTTGAAGCGAAGCCGTCCTCGCTCGGCCTTGTCGGGATCGACGGCCGGGAAGACGTCGGGCCACGCGGGCGCATGCAGCCTGTAAGCGTACTGTTCCATGCGCCACAGATTCTCGATGTTCACCGAGCTCCTGCCCGTGGCGGGATCGAACACGGCGCCGACCCCTAGCGACTGGCCGATGTTGCGCTCCATCACCGAATTCGTGTTGGCGCCCCACTGCAGCCAGGCGGTGTGCTCCATGCCCCAGACATGCGGAAAGCTCACGGGGGCATCGGACGGCATGCCGTTCAGCGGGATCGAGCCGAACAGTTCGTTCCTCCCGACGCCGAATGCGTCGGTCCTGCCATAGCCATCGAGCGTGCTCACGGCCGCTGCCGCCTTGAGGATCGGCACGTTCCGGAGCGCGGCGACTTTCCCCTCGAGCAGACCGCGATTGTTGGTCAGCAGCTCCGTCAGCCGCTTGAACCACCCTTCATCCGGCGCGGGGGTTTCGTCGGCTTCGCCGGATGCGCCGAGCGTCCGCCGTGCCGCGCGGGCTTGACGCACTCTCGACCAGAAGCGCGTCAATCGCCGCGGCGACATCAACGTCTTCTGCGTTTCGAGGAGCATGTCCACGACGAATGCGTTGATGAAGCCCATGCTCGGTCCGCCGTCGATGCGGACGGCACGGCCGCCGTACTCCACCTGCCCGACATGACAGGCGGTGCAATTGATGCCCATCATCATCTGCCCGCTGAGGTGCGACCGTCCGAACGACACACCAACGGGCAGTCCGTACGGATTGCCTCGCCGCTTGGGATCGGGCAGCAATCCATAGCGCTCGATGTTGTCGAGAAAGGGACGGCGGAGTCCCGGCCCGCCAGCGGTGCCGGGGTACTCGACCTCGAGCGCGAGCAGCCAGTCGAGCGGATACAACTCGCCGCCCTCGGAGAGGTGATAGTACGCGGCGCGATCTGAATCAGACAGCCCGTTGCTGCCGACAGGTGCGGGCCGAGCTGGCAGAGGCGCCGCATCCACGGGCTCGGGCCCCTCATCCGACCTGCCGCGCAGGAAGAGCACGAGCAGCACGACAGCGGCCACCGCGGCGACAATCGCCGCGAGTTTCACGAATCTGGACACAACACTCCTGGGTCGAGGCGGAATGATACCGCCGGTGTTTCCCGCCGCGGGCGTGATCAGGTCGGCTTCGATCGTCATGTTCGTCGGCTCGCGCCGGATCACGCCATTCCGTTTATGGCGGTGTGCCGAGACTGCCTCGTAGACCTCGCGCCGCATGCGATTGATGCTGCCGATCGGCTCGTGCGCGGGCAGCGAATGCCACGGCGTGAACGACAGGTGTTCCGCGAGCGCCATCTGCTCCGGGCTGTCGAAACGCTGCGGTTCGATCTCGAGCGTGGCGACCCGTTCGAGGGGCGCGTCGGTCAGCGGCCACTCTACGGTCGCATCCTCGATCGGCATCGTACCCGGATTCCGACGGCGCTGGATCGAGAAGGCAAATCTGGCCGGATGCGCTGCAAGGTGCGAGGCCAGCCGTTCGCGAAGGAAGTCGGGTGATCGCGAGTCGGGCAGTATCGGCGGCGGATCGATCGGTGTCAGCGCATATTTCACGACGTGCGGGCCGAGCTGATACGGCACCTGACTCCAGTACGACAGCGCGAGCAGGTCGCGCGCGCGTGTGAGTCCGCCGACCAGCGCGCGAAACTCGTGGCCCCGCCACTTCCACGGGTTCCAGCCGAAGAAGAACGCGAGTACGCGAAACGCCGGCTTTTTGGCCGCGGCCCTCGCGAAGCCGACGTAGTCGCTCGCGTCTCGAAGAAAGAAGCATTTCGCGCTCGCGAGGAGAAAATCCTGCGTGACGGCCTCGCGTTCGCTGTCGAGCAGCTTCGGGCCAGGGACGCCGACCAGCTTGATGGCGCAGCCTCGTTGATCGCGCCGGCGATCCGGTCCGGCGAGTGGGGCGCCGTTCGAGAACCGGATCCAGGCCGGCACACGCCCCGGCGTCGCGAACACGCCATGCTTCAGATCATCGGGAACGTCAGCGGGCACGACGAGCTCGCCGCGAACGACCGCGTGATGCTTCGGATGCGCATCGCGGCGCACCAGCGATCCGGGCGGGTAGACCAGGTCGATCGTTGCCGCGAGCAGCTCTGCGAGCTGCAGCGCCAGATGCCGTTCGTCGAGTGGAGGCGGAGATTCGGCAGGAAGGCGCACGCGACCCAGGTTAGGAGGAGGCGATGATGCCCCGCGTGCTGCCTCATGTCAACGCCTGGACATCGGAACCGTTTGACCGCGAGTCGTACGGGGCGATATCGTGCCGTGACACCGATTGTGTCAGGAGGCGGCATGAGCGTCCCCGGGCAGCTCACGAAAGACAAGTTCGGCTATTCGGTTCCCGTGGACGCGCCGCTCTACGAGCCGTTCCCCCTGTACTACGAAGACACCCGCATTCTGATGTTCCCGTATCTGACCGATGCGGCAAAGGCAGCGGCGCTGGTTCCACCTCCGCTCGAGGTCGTGACGGTCGACGCTCAGGGCACGCTGGCGCTGGCGGAAATCGTGTTCGCGAAGTACCCGTTCAGCAACGTCGGCTCCTACAACGAGGTCGAGCAGTCGATTGCCGTGACCTACAAGGGAGCGCCTGGCGCGTATGCGGTCCGGCTGCACGTGACCAACGACATGGCACTCACGGCCGGACGCGAAATCGGAGGCTTCCCAAAGAAGCTCGGCGCGATCACCTTCGACGAAGCCGAGGTGATCACGAGTACGCTCGACGCCCCCGCCGGCCTCCGCATCTGTTCGGCAGAGCTCGCGCCGATTCAGCCTGTGCCGTGGCTGACAACGATGCCGGTCACGTACTATTCGTTGAGAGTGATCCCGAACCCTTCCGACAGGACGAAGCCTTCGTTGGCCGAACTGGTCCAGAGCACGTGGGTGCTGGATCAGGGCACCTTCTGGTCGGCACGTGGATCGGCGTACCTCACGGGTGCGTCGGCGCTGCATCCGTACCACAAGCTGCCGATCGTCACGCCGCTGCCCCCGCTCGATCCGGACGCGCCGCCGGCGGCGCGCACGACCCCCGGTCTCTCATTGTTCCGCGGACGTATGCATGTGGAGCAGGTGACGGTCGTCGAAACCTACTGACTCGATGATCGGCTCACAGATCGCCCAATACCGGATTGACGGGCTGCTCGGACGCGGCGGCATGGGCGAGGTGTATCGCGCGTTCGACACGACGCTCAACCGCCCGGTGGCGCTGAAGATGCTGCGGCAGGGCCGCGAAACGATTCCGGCCATCGAGCGGTTCCTCCGCGAGGCGCGTGCGGCGTCCGCGCTCAACCATCCCAACATCGTCACGGTCCACGAAATCGGGCAGACCGACGATGGCGGCCACTACATGGTGCAGGAACTGGTCGACGGCGAGACGCTTCGCGCGCGCTTGCGCGCAGAGCCCCGCCTGCCGCTCGACGCCGTCGTCGACATCGGCCGCCAGATCGCCCGCGCGCTGACCGCCGCACACGCGCACGGGATCGTGCATCGGGACATCAAGCCCGAGAACGTCATGGTCCGGCGCGATGGGTACGTCAAGGTGCTCGATTTCGGCCTGGCCCGCATGGCGGCGGCCGAAGACACCCGTGCTGAAACGCTGACGCATCAGGGGACCAATCCGGGTGTGGTGGTGGGTACCGGCGCCTACATGTCACCCGAGCAGGCACAGGGCCTGCCGGTCGCGACGCCGTCCGACGTGTTCTCCTTTGGCGCGTTGCTGTACGAGCTCGCGACCGGGAAGAAGCCGTTTTCACTGGAGGGCGGGTTGGCCGTGCTCCATGCGATCGTCAAATCGCATCCGCTGCCGCCGTCCCGGCACGTGCCGGAGCTGCCTCCGCTTTTCGACGGCCTGATTCTCCGGATGCTTGCCAAGGACCCCACGCTGAGGCCGCCATCGGAGGACATCGATCGCGAGCTGTCCGAGCTTGCCTCACATGGCCGCGTGTCGCCCGCAATGACCGCGGTCATCGCGCAGCGGCGTACCGTCGGCCGCGAGCGCCAGCGCGCCGAGCTGCGGGACGCGTTCGATGCGACGGTGTCGGAGCGGGGCAGTGTGGTGGCCATCGCGGGCGAGCCGGGCATCGGCAAGACGAGCCTTGCGGAGGACTTCCTGGCCGAGATCGCCGCCGGCCCGCATCATCCGGTCGTGCTGCGCGGGAAGTGTTCAGAGCGGCTCGCGGGCACAGAAGCGTATCTGCCTGTCCTCGAAGCGCTCGACAATCTGCTGCACGGCGGCTCGGCCGATTCCTTCAACGGGATGATGCGGCAGGTTGCGCCGATCTGGTTCGTGCAGGTCGCGCCGCTCTCGACCGAGAGCACGACGGCGCAGCAGATCAGAGACGATGTGCAGAGCGCGTCGCAGGAGCGCATGAAGCGCGAACTGGGCGCGCTGCTGGGAGAGATCGCGCGCGTCCAGCCGCTCGTACTGTTTCTCGAAGATCTGCATTGGGCCGACGTCTCGACAATCGATCTGCTGAACTATCTTGGCGCGCGGTTGGCGGCACAACGGGTGATGCTGCTCGTTACGTATCGCCCGTCGGAGATGTTGATCACGCGCCATCCGTACCTGCGCATCCGCGCGGATCTCGAGGCGGCAGGCGTGCTCCATGAATTGCCTCTCGAATTCCTGACGAGGACGGACGTCGAACGGTATCTGGCGCTCGAGTTCCCCGAGCATCTCTTTCCCGTGGAGCTGGTGACGCTGATCCACACAAAGACGGAAGGCAGTCCGCTGTTCATGGTGGACCTGCTGCGTTATCTGCGGGATCGGGGTGTGATCGGACGCCCGCAGGGCCGGTGGCTTGCGACGCGCTCGGTCGCCGACATCGAACGGGAGGTACCCGAATCGATGCGCGCAACCATCGAGCGGAAGATCGAGCGCCTCGAGGATGGCCACCGCAAGCTGCTCGTCGCCGCCAGCGTGCAGGGCCACGAATTCGACTCGGCGATCGTCGCCGAAGCCATGGCACTCGATCCGGCGGATGCGGAGGAAGCCTTCGACGCGCTCGACCGCATCCATGCGTTCGTCCGCAAGGTGCACGACGAGGAGCTGCCGGACCGCACGCTGTCAGTACGCTACCGGTTCGTTCACGTGCTCTACCAGAACGTCCTGTATGCGTCGCTGCAACCGACCCGGAGGGCGTCGCTCAGCGGGAAGGTCGCGCGTGCGCTGGTCTCGCATCAGGCGGAGAAGGCGCGCAGCTCGTCGGCGCAACTGGCCATCCTCTTCGACACGGCCAGAGATTTCACCAGCGCGGCAAAGTATTTCCTCGACGCCGCGCAACATGCGGCGGGCCTGTTTGCCTACCGGGAAGCTGTCGCACTCTGCCGCCGCGGTCTCGAAAGTACGAGCTCTTTGCCCGAGGGCCCCGGACGCGATCAGCTGGAGCTCGGGTTGTACGTCATTCTCGGCCTGTCGCTGCGATCCGTCGAAGGG
>JBKPMA010000080.1:0-5066 GCA_046731935.1 Acidobacteriota bacterium | reverse complement strand
TATCACATGACCGGCGCACCGGTGACGATCGTCGAAGAATGCCGCGAAACTACGGGCAAAACTTTGACTTTCTTCAGATCGATTGATAGGATCATCGTCGACGGCAACGAGGAGATTCGCACGTTCACCAAGCAAGGGGCGAGCGGCACAGCCGCGGCCACCGCGCCTGCGGGCGGCGCGCCGGCCACGTGCACACCGACAGCGCACCCCCAGTGAATGGCGACACTCCAGACGCACGATCTCACCAAAGCCTACGGCGGGCGCACGGTCGTTCGTGGAGTCAGCCTCAACGTCTCCTCTGGTGAAGTCGTCGGTCTGCTGGGACCGAACGGCGCGGGCAAGACAACCACCTTCTACATGACCGTCGGCCTGACCGCTCCGGACTCCGGACGCGTGACGCTCGATGGCGCCGATGTGACCGACGACCCGATGTACATCCGGGCCAGGAAGGGCATCGGCTATCTGCCCCAGGAACCGTCGATCTTCCGCGGCCTGACGGTCGAACAGAACGTCATGGCCATCCTCGAAACGCTCGATCTCACGGTGTCGGCGCGACGCCAGCGATCGCGCGAGCTCCTGGCCGAACTCAATTTGACGCACCTGGCCAGTTCACCGGCGTACACGCTCTCCGGCGGGGAACGGCGGCGGGCCGAGATCACGCGCGCCCTGGTCATTTCGCCGAAGTTCATTCTGCTGGACGAGCCGTTCGCAGGTATTGACCCGATCGCCGTGACCGATATTCAGAAAATCATCTTCCATTTGAAGGAACGCGGGATCGGGGTGCTCATTACGGATCACAACGTCCGTGAAACCCTGCGCATTACTGACCGGGCTTATATCGTCCACGACGGCATCATTTTCCGCAGCGGCACCCCGGACGAACTGGCTGGTGACGAGGATACGCGGAGGATTTATCTCGGCACCGATTTCCGGTTGGACTAGAATCCGAAAAGGGTCCTCTCGACGGGCTCACGAGCGTCCATGGCGATTCAGCAGAAACTACACACTAAGCTCGTCCAAAAGCTGATCCTGACGCCATCACTGCAGCAGGCGATCAAGCTGCTGCCGATGTCGACGCTCGAGCTGTCGGATCTTCTCAACCAGGAGATGGTCGAGAACCCGATGCTCGAGGAGAAGCCGGAAGAGGATCAGCAGCCCGAAGCCGCGGCCGAAAAGCCCGAAGAGCAGCCCGCGCGCGAGAAGACCGACAGCTGGGACGATCAGGATTACGAGTACTTCTTCGGCGATTACCTGAACGACGACTATCGCCCGCGGCAGCCGCAGGAAGTCAAGGAACTGCCGCCGATCGAGAACACGCTCTCGACGAGCACGTCGCTCTCGGATCATCTGCTCTGGCAGCTGTCGCTGCAGACCGACGATCCCCAGCAGCGCGAGATCGGCAGCGCCATCGTCGGCAATCTCGACGACGACGGGTATCTGGTCGCATCGCTCGACGAGATCGCCGCGATGGGTCCGTGGCCGACTGAAGCCGTCGAGAACGTGCTGCGGATCGTTCAGGGCTTTGATCCCATCGGCGTAGCAGCGCGCGACCTCCAGGAATGTCTGCTGCTGCAGATCCGCCATCTGTCGCTCGATGGCACGCCAACCGAGAAGATCGTCACCGATCACCTGCGTTTGCTGCAGAACCATCAGGTGCCGGAGATTTCACGCAAGCTCGGCATTCCCATCGAAGATCTCAAGGAACACATCGCGGTCATTCAGCACCTCGATCCGAAACCGGGCAGCCGCTTCAACCCGTCGCAGTCGCAATACGTCATCCCTGACGTGTACGTGGTGAAAGTCGAAGACCAGTACGTCGCCGTGTTGAACGAGGACGGCCTGCCGCAGATGCGGATCAGTCCGACCTATCGCCGGCTGCTCGACAAGAATGCGGAGCAGAGCGACGAAACTCGCGCGTATGTGAAAGACAAGTTCCGCTCGGCGCTGTGGCTCATCAAATCCGTCGAGCAGCGCCAGAAGACGATCCACAAAGTCGCCACCAGCATCATCAATTTTCAGCGCGACTTCCTGGACCACGGCATCGAACACCTGCGGCCGCTCGTGCTGCGCGACGTCGCGAACGACATCGGCATGCACGAATCGACCGTCAGCCGCGTGGTCACGAACAAATACATGCACACGCCGCAAGGCGTGTTCGAAATGAAATATTTCTTCCACAGCGGCATCAGCAGCTCGTACGGCGAGAGCGTCTCGTCGGTCACGATCAAGCAGCGGATCCGCAAAATCATCGAGGCCGAGGACCCGCGCAAGCCCCTCAGCGACTCGAAGATCGTCAGCATTCTTCAGCGCGAGGGGCTCGTGCTCGCGCGACGGACCATCGCAAAGTACCGCGAGGAGCTGAAGATCCCCACGTCGAATCAGCGCAAGGTCCTCTATTGACGCCATGCGACTCGAGCTCAGCGGCCGGCATGTAGACATCACGCCGGCTATCCGTGCCCTCGTCGATCGCAAGCTCGCACGACTCACCAGGCTCTTCAACGACGCCGTCGTCTCGGTGCAGATCGTGCTCACACGGGAAAAGTATCGCCATCTCACCGATCTGACCGTTCACATGCGCGGAGACCACGTGCTCGCCGGCAAGACGGCCGCTGAGTCGTGGAGCGATTCGCTCGGACGCGCGGTGGAGAAGGTCGAGCAGCAGGCGGCCAAGGTGAAGGGGAAGTGGTCGTCACGCAAGCGTCGCAAGACGCCGCTGCGCGGCGAGGCCGTCTTTCCCGCAGCCCCGCCCGAAGACGGCGAACGGCCGCGTGTCGTGCGCGCGTCGCGTTACCACGTGAAGCCGCTCTCGATCGAAGCCGCCGCGATGGCCGTCGAGACCGGAACCGATGGCTTTCTCGTGTTTCGGAACGCCGGCACGGGCGCCATCAACGTGCTGTACCGCCGGAAGTCCGGCGACCTGGGTCTCATCGAACCGGAGCGCTGACCCAGGGCCCCCGATGCCCACCACGCCTGCCGTCTTCGTCGACATCCTCGTCGGTCCGCGCGCCGAGGCCATTGGACTCGACGTGACGCTGCTTGCCGGACGCGCGGGCCTCTCTCGTGCACTGACGAGCCCCCACATCCAGAAGACCGGGCTCGCGCTCGCGGGCTACGACGAGTACCTGCATCCCGGCCGTGTGCTCGTCTTTGGCGAGAGCGAAGTCCGCTTTCTTGAAAAACAGACACCAGAGACGCGCCGGACGGTCATCCGCCGCGCCATCGAACGCGGTGTGCCCTGTCTGCTCTCGACCGCAGGCATCCGCCCTCCTGAGGATGTCGCCGCGATCTGCGAGGAGGCGGGCATCGCGCTTCTCGTCGCTGCGGGACCGACAGGCGTCACGATCACGCGCGTGACGGCGCTTCTCGAAGACAGCCTCGCCGAGCGCCAGATCATCCACGCAGTGCTCATGGACATTCTGGGTCTCGGGCTCCTAATCACCGGCGAGAGCGGAATCGGCAAGAGCGAGTGCGGGCTCGATCTCATCGTGCGCGGCCACCGTCTGGTCGCCGACGACACGGTCGAAGTGCACCGCCGGGCCGAAACGATCTTGATTGGAACGTGTCCCGAGCTCACCCGGCATCACATGGAGCTGCGCGGTCTTGGGCTCGTCAACATCCGTGAACTGTACGGCATCGCCTCGGTCAGGAGCTCGAAGCGGGTCGAGTTCGTCGTGCAACTCGAGCGGTGGGAATCGGGCCGCGAGTACGAACGGCTCGGTCTCGACGACGCCTACGAAGACATCCTTGGCGTGAAGATTCCCATGGTACGGATGCCCGTTGCACCCGGCCGCAGTGTCGCGACGCTCGTCGAAGTCGTAGCACGCAATCAGTTGCTGCGAACCCGAGGACGGCACGCCGCGCGCGAACTGGCGCGCGCACTCGAAGATCGTCTGCGCCGCGGCGACGCCGGTCTGCCGGCTCCGGTCGCACCCGACGACGATGCGCTGGAGGCGGACTGAATGGGCTTCAGATCAGGCGGCCGGAGACGATCCGACGGCGCAGGTGCGAACGCCGCCGCGGCCGACGGCCGGTTCGTGGTGATCACGGGCCTGTCGGGATCGGGGAAATCGCAGGCGATTCGCGCGCTCGAAGACCTGGGCTACTTCTGTGTGGACAACCTGCCGACCATGCTCATCCCGACGCTTGCGCGCCTGTCGCAGCAGCAGGGGAGTGAGCTCCCGAAGGTGGCCATCGTCGTCGACGTCCGCGAGGGCGCGTTCCTGCAGCGCTTCCCGCGTGTGTGGCGCGAGGTGGCCCGGATTCCAGGTCTCCGGCCATCGCTCATCTTTCTCGACGCGACGCATGCGACGCTCGTGCGGCGATTCAGCGAAACGCGGCGGCCGCATCCGCTTGCCTACAATCGGCCGGTCACCGAGGGCATCGCCGAGGAACGGAAGCGGCTCGACAAGATTCGCAAGATGGCCGACGAGATCATCGACACATCATCGCTGACCGTGCACGAGCTGCGCAGCCGGTTCATGTCGCTGGCCCGCGTGCAGTCGAAGCGAACGCCGCTCATCGTCACGCTCCTCAGCTTCGGGTTCAAGCATGGCGTTCCCCTCGACGCAGACCTGGTCTTCGACGTGCGCTTTCTGCCGAATCCGCATTTCGTGCCCGAATTGAAACCGCTGACCGGCAAGGATCGGCGCGTCGTCCGGTTCATGGAGCAGCACGAGACGACAGGGCAGTTCGTCGGCAAGCTCACGGACATGCTGCGGTTTCTGGTGCCGCAATACGTGAACGAGGGGAAGGCGTATCTGACGATTGCCATCGGCTGTACCGGTGGCCGGCACCGGTCGGTCATGCTGGCCGAAACGCTGCGGCCCGCGCTGCGAGGGCTGCAGGGCGTGCGCGTGCGGGTCCGGCACCGGGATATTCAGGCGGACTGAGAGACTGCTCGTTAAGGTGCGAAGAGGTTGACATGGCTCAGATAGGCGTGGTGGTCGTGACGCATGGGCAACTTGCCACCGAACTGCTGAACGCGGCCGAGACCATCGTAGGCGACCTGCCGAATTGCGCGGCCGTATCCATCGGATGGCACGACGACGTCGAACAGGCCCGCACGG
>JBKPMA010000079.1:0-3931 GCA_046731935.1 Acidobacteriota bacterium | reverse complement strand
GGACTACACAGCGAGATTGTTGAATGTCGTATCGGCCGTCCAGTCCCGCAAGCCGCATTCCACGATCCAGTTCCGAACTCCCCAATCCGAATTCCAAATTCGACAATCAGATTCCGAACTCCGCAATCCAAATTCCGAACTGCCCTAGTGGTCTCCCGGTAGGGGTACGACGACAGCACCTGTCTGGATGGCAAAGATTGCATCCGCCACGTCGATGATCGCGCGCGACTTTTCAAGCAGCAGCACGATGGCCAGCGCTTTGATCGCGTCCGTCGTCCACGGCGCCTGGCTCGACGCCGCACTGGGGTCACCCAGCCACTTCTCAATCGCCTGGTCCGACTGAGGCAGGCGCACGTCAGAGAGCGCCTTCGAACGCGTCAGGCGACGCCCTTTGAAGATACCGCGATGTCGATCCAGATACCGAGCGAAGCCGGGATGGGGAAGCCGCCGGTGCAGGAGCTTGCGCGTCGCACCAAAGGACAGCGGTCCGCGCTCCTCGAGAAACGGTCGCAGCACCAGCAGCAGGGCTCGCAGTTGTTCGCGATCGGGTGCCCACCGACATTCGATCTGCGGCCCACGAGCCACCCGCGCCGAGACATCGAACGAATAGGTCCACGACCTCGCGAGCAGTGGCGTGCGACTCAACACACGGGCCGCGTCCACGAAGCGCTGCATGGCGAGCCATTGATCGCTCGTGAATGCCGCGTCGCACGAGACGTCCTCACCTGGCCCGACGCGCAGGCGCGCGACAACGCGGTGAACGAGAGGGCGTGGATCGCTGACGGCCATGCGATGGGCCGGATCGGGCCGGGGATCAGCCACGGCGCGCGGTTCGTCCTGCCGGCGGACGTCGAGGCCGCTGCTTCGCCGAGACGGATTTCACGATCGTGCGTACACGGCCAGTGGTAGGGAGCGGCGGATCGCAATCCGCAATGGCGGCCTCCAGCAACGCCTGCACGCCGGGGTCCGCCAGACGCTCCGCAGTGGGCAGCCGGACGAAGCGTCCGCGCGTGCCGATACCTTCGAGCAGGCGATCGGGGTCCGTCAGGTACGCGCCGTACAGGAAATAGAGATTCACACCGCGCGCGTAGATCGCGAGGGAGACGATGGCCTCAGAGGTCCGCGGGGAGGGGCCAAAGCCAATCGCCAGCGCGTTGTAGTTGTCGTACACGAGCTCGGTGGCGGTAGGCATGCGCTTGCGAAGCATGGTTCGTGCGGTGCGGGCAACCCGGGCGACAGCGGGATCGAATTTCGCGATGAACCCGGCAACCTGCGCGGCTGGAGACGTCATTCGTCACACTGCCCGGCCGCATTGTACGTCGTCGCCGGCATGGTAGAGTCAAGACCGTATGATGGATGCCTCGCAGCCCGCGCTGGCCGTCAATGGGGTCGCCCGCGTGGAGACAGTCCGTACGGCGTTCCCCGCACTTCTCCGCGAGCATCGCGGCCTGCCTGTCGCGTATTTCGACGGACCCGGGGGAACCCAGGTCCCGCACGTCGTCGCCGACTCGATCGTCGACTATCTGCTGCACCACAACGCGAATACGCATTGGCGATACCCGACCAGCCAGGAGACCGATGCGCTGCTGAGCGACGCGCGCCGCTGGCTGGGTGCGTTTCTCAACGCCGCACCCGACGAAATCGCGTTCGGCGCCAATATGACGACGCTCACGTTTCACGTGGCGCGTGCGTTGGGACGCGGCTGGGGACCTGGCGACGAGATCGTGGTGACAGAGCTCGATCATCACGCCAACGTCGCGCCCTGGCGTGCGATCGCACGGGAGCGCGGTCTCACGATCCAGACCGCGAGGGTCGATCCCGCCAGTGGGGAACTGGACTGGCCCGATCTCGAGCGACGGATCGGTCCGAAAACCCGGTTGGTGGCCATCGGGGCGGCGTCGAACGCACTGGGCACGATCTCCGACGTCGCGCGGGCCGGGCGGCTCGCGCACGCGGCAGGCGCGCTCGTGTTCGTGGACGCGGTGCACTATGCTCCACACGTGCTGGTGGACGTTGCCGCGCTCGACTGCGACTTGCTGGCGTGCTCCGCGTACAAATTCTACGGGCCGCACATCGGCGTGTTGTACGGACGCCGCGATCTGCTGGAAAAGCTCGATGTACCGAAGCTGGATCCGGCGCCCGATCACGCACCCGATCGGCTCGAGACCGGCACGCAGAACCACGAAGGCATCGTCGGGGCGGCGCGGGCAGTACGCTTCCTCGCGTCGCTGAGCGGCGGGGACGAACCGCGAGCGGCCCTGGCCGCGAGTATGGCGATACTGCACGAGCGCGGGCAGCTACTGGTCGAACGGCTCTGGAACGGTCTGGGAGACATTCGAGGCGTCCGCCGCTACGGACCGCCGCCCTCGCGGCCACGCACGCCAACAGTGTCTTTCGTCGTCGATGGATGGGACTCAGGCGATGTCGCGGCGGCGCTGGCCGAGCAGGCGGTCTTCGTGTCGCACGGCGATTTCTACGCGACGACGATCGTCGAACGACTGGGGCATTCGACGGCTGGTCTGGTACGCGCCGGATGCGCGTGCTACTCGACCACCGAAGAGATCGACAGGTTGCTCGAAGGCGTGAGCCGCCTCAAACGGTAGCCGCCGTCAGTGTCCGGATCCGTTCGGTCGCGCCTTCAACAGCAGCACGGGAATTTCGAGATCGTGGCGCACCTTGTTTACGGTGGTGCCGCGAAGCAAATCGTTGATCAGCCGGTGGCCGTGGGTGGCCATCGCGACGAGATCGACGTGTTCCTTCTGGGCCGTTTCCACGATCACTGACGCCGGCTCGCCCCGCCCCAGCCGCCATTCCGTGTGCAGGCCTTCGGCTGTCAGATCGTGCGCGAGGCGCTCCAGATACGCGCGGTCGTCCTTCATTTCCTCAGACTCGCGTAGGTCCAGATCGTCGTAGGCGCGAGCTGCCCATCCGTCCGCGACGTGCAGCAGAAGCAGCTGCGCCTCTGTCAGACGGGCGAGCGGCAGCACGTGCGAGAGGATCGTGGCGTCGGCGGGCGAGTGCTCGATGGCGACAAGGATGCGCTTGTACATCGGCGTCAGGCGCCCCCCGCGCCGAGGAAGAAGATCTGATAGAGCAACCAGACGTTCAGGACCGCGATCACGACAGCGACGGGCCACGCCAGCGCCTGCATCCAGAGCGGCGCCGCAAAGCCCCCCATCTTCCGCTTGCTGGCGGTGAACTGCACCAGCGGGAACACCGCAAACGGCAGCTGCAGGCTCAGGATCACCTGGCTCAAGACGATGAGCGAGCCGGTGCTGTGTTCGCCGTACATCCCGATTACGATCACCGCAGGCACGATCGCGATCAGTCGTGTGATGAGGCGCCGCAGCCACGGTCGTAGACGGATGTTGACGAAGCCCTCCATCACGATCTGACCCGCGAGCGTGCCCGTGATGGTGGCGTTCTGCCCGGAGAAGAGCAGAGCAAAAGCGAAGAGCGTGCTGGCCAGGCTCGTGCCGAGGAGCGGGGTCAGCATCTTGTAGGCGTCTTCGATGCTGGCGACGCTTTCATAGCCCGTGCCGTGGAACGTCGCCGCCGCCACGATCAGGATGGCCGCATTGATGAAGAGTGCGCTCGAGAGCGCGACCGTCGAATCGATGGTCGCGAACCGTATCGCTCTGCGGCGGCTGTCCTTCGAATCGGCATACTTCCGCGTCTGCACGATTGACGAGTGCAGGTAGAGGTTGTGCGGCATCACCGTCGCGCCCAGGATGCCGAGCGCGATGTACAGCATGTCTTTGTCCCGCAGGATCGTCGTCGTCGGAATGAATCCGGCCAGGACGGACGAAAGCGCCGGCTTCGACAGCCAGAGCTCGACCGCAAACGCTGCCGCGATGCCGACGATCAGCAGGACGACGAGGATCTCGACGTACCGGAAGCGATGCTGCTGGAGGTACAGCACGATGAGTAC
>JBKPMA010000078.1:0-5155 GCA_046731935.1 Acidobacteriota bacterium | reverse complement strand
TGGAGCTCGTTGTACGATTTCCAGTTCTCTCCGCGCGCGTCGGTGACATTTGCCGCCACGCCGAATCAGAGCCTCCGCCTCACCTACAACCACGGTTTTCAGGTATCGAACTCGCTCGAGTACTTTCTCAGAGCCGCGGTGGCGCCGCCGACGGATCTCACGGCCTTGAACGGTTTCTGCGCACCGTTTGGCGTCGACTGCAGGTTCGGTTCGACACCCGTGCTGGCACTGGGCAATGAGGATCTCAAGGTGGAGACCGTCCGCACGGTCGAGGCCGGGTACAAGGGCGTGCTGGGCGATCGACTGCTCGTCACCCTCGACTACTACCGGAATCGCTCATCGAATCTGGTGACAAGCCTGCTTCCGCAGATCGGGACCGCGTTGGGCCGCCTCAATCCGCGCTTTGGGCCGTGGAAGGGACCTGCAGGATTGCCGGACGCGCTGGCGAATCAAATCCGGACCCTGGTACCGTTTCTCTCGAACGACTACGACGGCTCCAACATCCTCGCCGTGGCCTCGTACACCAACTTCGGCGAGACGCGCACGCAAGGGCTCGACGTGGGCATGAGCGGCTTGCTTCCGGGGGGCTGGCGCCCAAGCTTCTCGTACTCATGGTTCTCGTTTCGTGTGCCGGCCGGCCAACCGGACACGCAAGGCCTGCTGCAGCCAAACACGCCGTCTCATGCGGTGAGCGGCGGTGTCGCCTATGAGAACCGTCGCCTCAACGCGAGCGCGGACTTTCGATGGGTCGACGGTTTCCGATGGTCCGATGGGTTTTTTCTCGGCAATGTCGAGTCGTACTCGACCGTCGACATCGCGGCCGCGTATCCGCTCTCATCGCACGTCAGCGTGATTCTGAATATCACGAACCTCTTCGACGATCGGCATTGGGAGACGTTCGGCGGGGCCCTCCTGCGACGTCGAGCGCTCGGCAGCCTGCAGTACGGCTGGTAGTACGGCCTGAACTCGCGGACGCGCCCAGCTCCAGGGAGGCGCGCTAGGATGAACGCCCATGTCTCTCCCTCGCCAGACGCCAGGGATCGACGAGCTCCTCGATCAAGCCGGTGACGCGGTCGCCCGAGGGGACTGGAAGACGGCGAAAGATCTCGCCGAAGGCGTCCTGACCCAGAGTACGCGCCACCCCGAAGCCGAGCTGATCCTCCGCACCGTCACCCGGTATCTGGAAACAGAGGCCGCACCGAACGACCCGTTCTTCGGCAGCCGCGATCTGCGTTTCATGTCCGTGATGTTCTGTGACGTCGTGGGCTCGACGAGTCTGGCTGGTCACCTCGGGGACGCGGGGTGGCGAAACACGCTCGAGCGGTTTAGGCGCCGCTGCGCCCGCGCCGTGCGACGGTACGACGGCTACGTTCATGAGGCGACCGGCGACGAGCTCCTGATCCTCTTCGGCTACCCGAGGCTCCGGGAAGACGACGCACGTCGAGCCGTGTTGGCCGGGCTCGACGTGGTCACCTCCATCGAATCCTTTGCGGCGCTCCTCCAAAAGGAACATGGCATCGGGTTCCAGGTGAGGGTCGGCATCCACACCGGCAGGGCGTTGATCAAGGAACGCGGCCGCGGAACGGACGACGGTGGGATCGCCGGCGGGCTCGTGGGCGAGACGGCGCACATCGCAAAGCGCATCGAGACGGCCGCCGAACCCAACACGGTCTGGGTGAGCGAGGCCACGCGCCGGATTGTCGAACGATTCTTCGAATTTGCGGAGCCGCCCGCTGGAGTCAAACGGCTGGACATCAGCGCCACCTCGCGCGTGACGACGCACAAAGTGATCGCGCCGACGGCTGCCCTCGGCAGGCAGCCGATGCCGCGCCGCCCGTCGGACGAAATGATCGGACGGCTCGCGTACCGCGAGCGGCTCGTCGAGCTCTGGAAGCGGGCCCGCTCGGCTGGCGCGCCGTTCGTCGTCGTGACCGGGCCGGCCGGAATCGGCAAGTCGAGGCTGATCGAGTTCCTGGCCGAAACTGTCGCGGGCAGCGAGGGCGGACGGCTCGAGTGCATTTGTACTGAATTGCAGCAACCCGTCGCGTTCGCACCGCTGGTCGGTCTGCTCGAGCGGTTCGCCAACATCCGGCAGGCAGACGACGCATCGACACGGCTGCAGAAGCTAGAGTCGGCTTTCGTCGTCGTCACGCCAGAATTCCGGGAATTCTTGCCCTACCTGGCCTGGATGATGGCCATACCGGGCGCGAGCCATCGCGAAATCGACGAGCTCGAACCGGAGGCGATTAGAACTCGCATCTTTGGCCATCTGATCGAGGTGCTGAAGCTCGCGGCATCGATACGTCCGTCCCTGTTGTGGATTGAGGACCTCCAGTGGGCTGATTTGTCGACGCAGGAATTCTGTCGCCACCTCGAGGCGCACGGTCCGATTCCAGGACTGCTGGCCGTCGCGACCATGCGAACCGGATACGTGAAGGGCGATGGTCAGAACACGTGGCCCGCCGACGCGTCGGGGCCGGGCCGGCTGGTGACGTTGGATGTGGGTCCGCTCTCGGCCGAGGAATCCAAGGAGATGATTACGGCGCGATCGGGCTCATCGCCCACCGACGCGCTCGTCCGCGCGATTCTCGACAGTACCGGAGGGAACCCGCTCTATCTCGAGGAAGTCGTTCGGGCGCTTGGTGCGGGAGCCGGCAGGCCAACTCCCATGCCCTCGGCACCTGCATCGATCGGGATTCCGCCGAGTCTCCAGCCGATCTTTGCGCTGATCGTGGACCGGCTCGGTCGTGACCGGCAGGTGGCGCAGATGGCCTCACTGCTCGGTCGCGATCTGCCGGAACCGCTCACGCGGACCGTGATCGCCGGAATTCTCGGATGGCGCGAGGACGAAGTCGTGGCCAGTTTGTCCCGCCTCGTCGAGAGCGACATCCTCGAGCGACGGCTCACCGAGCTGAGCCCCGGACACCGGTTTCGCCATGACTTGATTCGTGAGGCGCTGGAGCATTCGGTCGGACCCGACACGAAAGGCAACCACGGCAGGATTGGCGACACGGTCGAACGATCCTTTCCGGATTACGCGCGCGATCATCCCGCCGTGCTCGCCTACCACTTCATGAAGGGGGACCATTTCGAACGCGCAGCCGCGTACTGGCTGGCATCGGGCACCAGTCTGCAGACGGTGGCCGCGCACCAGGAGGCGATTGCGTCTTTCGAGCAGGGGATTGAATCGCTCTACCGGATATCGAAGGTCGCGGACGCTGCCGCGCACGCCAGGCTGGAGCTGGCGCTCGTGGCGAGCCGCGGCGTGAGCATCCAGACCATCAAAGGCTATGCCGACGAACAGGCCGGCAAGGACTGGGCACGCGCGTACGATTTGGCGGGGCAATTCGAAGCACGCGACACCGTCGTGCCGGCGCTCGGCGGTGTGTTCTCCTTCTATTTCGTACAGGGCGCGCACGCGAAAGCGTTCGCGGTCGCAGAGCAGATGATTGAGACAGCAGACGCGCTCGGCGATCCCGAAGCGAGCCTCATCGCGCACGTGTGCCGCGGCTACTCGCAGTGCTTCAGGGGTGATCCAACCGCCGCGCGCGCGAGCGAGGAGTACAGCCAGGTGCTGTACGGTCAGCTCAGGGACCGGCCCTCGTACGGCCACATCCCGATTCCGCAGGATCCGGGCCTGGCCGGACTGTGCCTACTCGGTCCCGTTCGGTGGTCGCTGGGCGATCAACAAGGAGGCTTGCGCGCCGCGGAAGAATCCCTTGCGCTCGCATCGACGCTCGAGAACAAACGCGCGATCAACCTGGCACGCACCGGTCAGTTCAACGCGTGGCTGCACCAGATTCGCCACAGCTACGAGGATGCGCTGCGGTCGGCCGACCACGCCCTGGCCGTCGCGAACACGCACCGGATCGAGTGGGCCATCGTGAACCTCTCGATCCACCGCGGTCTGGCGATGGCGCATCTCGAGCACGCGGGACACAGGGATGAAGGCATCGCGCTTGCGAAGCAGCAGCTCGGCTACTGGCGGGCCGCGGGCACCGAGTCGATGGTGCCGTACTTTCTAGGTCAGCTTGGCGAAGCGCATCACCTCGCGGGCGATGACGCCGCCGCGCTCGCGCTGCTCGACGAGGCCATCACGCTTGCCGAACATACCGGCGAGCACGCCCATGACGCGGAGCTGTACCGCGTGCGGGGCCTGATACATATGTCTGGCGGCGAACGCTCTACGGGCCTGAGCGATCTGCTCGAAGCGGTCTCGGTCGCGGCCGCGCAACGCGCCGTCTCATTCGAGATTCGATCGATTGTCGCTCTGCTGAACGCGGTACCCGACGTTGCCGATCGCGGCATCTGGATCGCGCGCCTCGGCCACGCGATTCAACGGCTCGAGAGCTCCGAGATGGGCGTCGACGAGCGCGAAGCACGGTCGTTTGTTACCAGCGAACGGCCGACGGAAGCAGCGCCAACGGCCTTGAAGAACGACTTCGATCGGAGCGCGTCATGAGCGACATCCAGCAGGACCACGAATACGTTCCCAGGGCGGGTGAGGCGGCCTGGACGGGACTCTCCGACTTCAAGAGCGTCACACTCCACGGCTTCGTCATCGACGCCAACCGCGCTCGCCTGGACGAGACGCTGCAACGGCACATCGAGCGGCCGTCTCAGGAGTTGGGTTTACGCATTGATGTCGCTCCAGCGTTCGGTCGCGTTCTCTTGCTGTTCGTCGAGAGCGTGCGATCCCAACTCCCGCCGCAATTACCCATGGGACCACCGACGTCGCACGGAGAACACTATGAAAAGTTGTGTGCCGTTCTCATGTTCGGCAAACAGACGCGCGCCGGCTCAGGCCTGTTTGCGTTCGCGCCGTATGTGTATACGTCGCAGACCCCAGGGTGGCGTATGGAACGGGAGATATTCGGATATCAGCAGCAACTGGCGGACATTTCGATAGAGCCCGACGAGAATGCGCCCAATGGGCCCCTCCCGATCCGTCTCGCGCTGCGTGCCGAGGGCATCGAGCGTTTCGCGCCCGACGTCACGTCGACGAAGTGCCGAATCCTCCGCGTCCAGAAGAAACAGGACGCGAACGACGAGCCGCTTTCGTGGGAGCAGCTCGTGCCGCTTCTGGTTGACGCACTGAGTCAGGATCCAGTGCAGACCGCGCAGACACGTCACACAACTGCGCCCCGTCGTCGGC
>JBKPMA010000077.1:0-2375 GCA_046731935.1 Acidobacteriota bacterium | reverse complement strand
TGGCGGTTGCCACGGCTGGATGGATCGTCGGGCGTGGCTCCAGCCAGATGCGCTTCACCAGGTGTCCGCGCACCTGGCCCGCATCGACCTCCACCTCGCCGCGGGTCGTGCTGCCGTCCGAATACTCCGCACAGATCGACGAGTTATCGACGGTGACCGGCCACACCCGTCCGGTACATCCGAGCAGCGACCGCAGTCCGTCGACCGCCGCCAGAAAATCCCCGCTGTAGCGCTCCATCATCGAGAGCAACAGGTTGCCGCCTGTGTGACCCGAGAGGCGCGCATGTTCGAGCGTCGGGAGCCGCGCGAGAAGGACGCGGCGCGCCTCACCCTCGTTGCGGGACAACGCCAGGGCGCACTTCAAGACGTCGCCCGGCGGAAGGACGCCGAGCTCGTCGCGCAGCTGTCCGGAGCTGCCGCCGCTGTCGAACATCGTGACGACCGCGTGGAGGCGCAGCCAGGGATTCCGTTTGAGTCCGCCGAGGAGGCTGGGCAGTCCCGTGCCGCCGCCGACGCACCCGACGTTCAATTCGCGAAGCTGCATCGACCTGCATTGTAGTCGGTCCGGCAGCGGGCGATCCGGCGCCAGCATGCCTCACGACGCGACGCATCATCTCCGTTGGCGGCCGGCTGATACATCGACATCCTGGGTATAGAGACGATTGCGATTTGATCGTCCGTTCGAGGGTCCGTTCCACGTCCAGACCGAGACCCAGTCCGCGCCCATCGCCGAGCTTGGAGGGCAGTCCAGGTGTCGCCGCCGGAGTGGTCAATCGAAGCGGCGGGGTACAATTGCGCTATGACGCCGCAGGCACGCCTCGCCGCCGATCGACTCGTGGCTCTCGTGTCTGCCGTCGCCGGCGATCGCCTCGAATCGGTCGCGGTTTACGGAGCCCATGCCAGCGGCACCGCCGATGGACGCGTCCACACGCTGGCGATCGTGGCGGGCCTCGGGTTTTCGGATCTCGAAGCGCTGGCACGGACCGCCGACGGATGGAGACGAGAGGGTCTCGCGACGCCCGTGCTGCTCGACGCGACCGAAGTCTCCGCCTCGCTCGATGCATTTCCGATCGAGCTCGGGGCCGTGATGGCAAGTTATGAAGTCGCGCACGGCCGCGACCCGTTCGATGGACTGCGTATCGATCCGGCGGATCTCCGCCGCGCCTGCGAGGTGCAGGTGCGCAGCCATCTGATTCACCTGCGGGAAGGGTTTCTCGAGACCTCCGCCGTGCCGGCCGCGATCGGCCGGCTCGTCTCGAACTCCGCCGCGCCGCTGCTGATGCTCCTGACCAACCTGGCGCGTCTCGCCGGCGAATCCAGCACCAGCGCACAGCACCTGGCGGGGTTCGCTGGGCGCATCACAGGAAGCCCGGCGAGTGTCTTCGCCGACGTGCTGACATCCGCCGGAGGCGGTGCGAACGCGGCTGACGGCGCACGGCTCTTTCCGTCCTATCTCGCTGCTGTCGAAGGCCTCGCGCGGTACGTCGATCGCTGGAGCCATCAGTGACGTACGTCCGTCGTACGCTGGTGCCGAGGCTTGTACTGTGCGCGCTGATGGCGGGTGCGGCAGCCGCTCTCGTTCGGGCGGCCGCCGTGCCGGCGCTGACGCAGCCCGTCAACGATTTCGCGCACATCATCGACTCGGCGCATGCGGCCACGATGGATCGCGCGATCCGCGCCCTTCAAGGCAAGACGGGCGACACCGTCGTCGTGGCCACGATCCCGAGCTACGAGCCCGAGGCAGACATTCGCGACTATGCGGTGCAGTTGTTCGAGAACGGCGGCCGGGGCATCGGCGAGAAGGGGAAGAACAACGGCATTCTCGTCCTGCTCGCGCTCAAGGAACGCCGTGTGTGGATCGAGGTCGGATACGACCTCGAAGAGATCGTGACCGACGGATACGCGGGCGAAACCAGCCGGCAGTTCATGGTGCCGCACTTCAAGGAAGGCGACTACGGCGGCGGGCTGGAAGCCGGTGTGATGCGCCTCATCGGGCGCATCGCAGAAGTGCGTCACGTCACGCTGGATGGCGTGCCGCGGCCGGAACCCACTGACGTCGGCGCGCACCAGTTCACGATGAACGAAGTGATCGGGTTCATCGTGCTGGCGATCGTCATCATCCGCATTCTCAACGCGATGGGCGGCGGCGGCCGGGGCGGCTGGGGGCGGCGGAGCACCTGGAGCGGGTGGTCGAGCGGTATCGGCCCGTTCGGCGGCGGCGGGTTCGGTGGCGGCTGGGGATCGGGCGGCGGGGGCGGCGGCGGCTTTGGCGGAGGCTTCGGTGGATTCGGAGGGGGCCGCAGCGGCGGTGGCGGCGGTGGTGCCTCCTGGTGAGGAGCGATGATGAGTACTGAACGACGTCTCAGACGCACGCA
>JBKPMA010000076.1:0-10135 GCA_046731935.1 Acidobacteriota bacterium | reverse complement strand
CTTGAAATGGTTCGAGCAGTATCCGTACGCGTACTACCACGCCGATACGACACCGCTTTTCATCTCCGCCGTCGCCGACTACCTCCGCGTGAGCGGCAATCTCGACGCCGGGCGGCGCTTGTGGCCTGCCGTCGAGAAGGCTTTCACATACTGTCTCGCTGCGGACGAAGACGATGACGGGTTGATGGACAACAGCCGCGCGGGTCTGGCCGCAGTCGAAACCGGAGCGCTGCGATCGGCGGACGTGCAGACCGACATCTATCTCGCGACGACGTGGCTCGATGCGGCGGGCTCGATGGCGTCGCTGGCCAGGCGGTTCGGCGAGACTGAGACGGCCAAGCAGGCCGAAGACGTGTACTGGAAAGGGCGCGAAGCGCTCGCTCGCAAGTTCGCGGCCGCCGACGCGCCGCTGCCATTTGCCGTGTTGAAGAACGGCACGACCGAGGGCGCGTCCACGGTATGGCCGGCGCTGGGACTCTGGCGCGGACATCTCACCGCGAAGCTGCCGGCAGTGGCGAAGACGCTCGACGAGCTGGCTTCGCCCGGAGTCGCGAGCGACTGGGGCGCACGGATGCTGTCAATGCGCAGCCCGGTGTACGATCCGCTCAGTTATAACAACGGCGCCGTGTGGCCGTTCGTGACGGGATTCGCGATCCTCGGTCTCTACCAGCAGGATCGACCAGACGCCGCGTGGCAGTACCTGGACGCCCTCGCGCAGCTCACTTCACTCGAGAGCCGCGGGTTCACGGCGGAGCTGTATTCGGGCGATCGGCTGCGCACGGTGGATGCCGCGGTGCCGCACCAGCTCTTTGCGACATCCGGTTTCGTCAGCGGACTGCTGCGGGGACTCGTCGGTTTCGACGGCGCACCCACCGCGCCGAGCGCGCAGGCCGTCATGACCGCACCTGCGGCGGCAGCGGACGAACCACTGGTTCTGCGACCCGTCCTTCCAGCAGGCTGGCGTGAGCTGACCGTGCGTGGACTGCGATGGCGCCAGCACAAGGTGAACGTCCATCTCGCCGTACAACCGGACAGTGTGCGCATCGAGGTGGAAGCCTCCCCGGGACCGCTGCCGATTGTTGTAGACCTGCGCCTTCCGCCTGGCGCCGATCCCGCGTCCGTTCGCGTGGGCGGACGTGTGACCGGCCGGATCGCGTGGGAGCAGGCGATCCGGCGCCCAGGCGTCGCTCTGATTCCCGAGCACAGGCCGCTCGTAGCCGGCGAGCCGTCGTCGCGGCTCAGGATTGTCGAGGTCCGCGAGGACGGCGATAGAGTGGTTGCCCGGATCGCGGGACGCGCGGGAATGGATTACCTTGTTGACGTCGAACCCGTGCAGAACGCCGCAAGCGTTCGAGCGGACGGCGCGACCGTACGTGCGGAGACCGCCACGACGGCTGGTCGATCGCGCCTTCGTCTCACGTTCCCGTCGGGCGACGCCGGCTGGCGCGAGGCGCAGCTGACGTTTGTGAGGACGGGAAAATCCAAATGACGCAGATACTGGCAGGTTCTGGACGCACGGTACGTGTGTGTGTGTCCGTAGTGGCGATTGTTGTGATGAGCGGCGTCACCGGACTCACGAGCGCGACACGCACCGCGCGCGAATGGCGCGACTACGCTGGAGGACCCGACAGCTCGCGGTATGTCGCAGCGACGCAGATCGATCGGACTAACGTCGCGTCCATGACGGTCGCGTGGTCGTACCCGGCCGGCGACACGGACTTCAACCCGGTCGCGGCGCGAGGCGTCGTATACAGCCGGACGCACGGGACCGGACTCGTGGCCGTCGACGCCGTCACCGGCAAAGAGATCTGGGTACACGACGACATCGCAGGATTCGCGCTGCGTGGTGTGAACTACTGGGAGAGCCCCGACGGCGCCGATCGGCGCCTCCTCTTCAGCGCCAAGAACATCCTGTACGCGATCGACGCGAGGACGGGGAAGTCGATCCCCACCTTTGGTACGAACGGGCGCGTGGATCTCAGGAAAGGCCTCGACCGCGATCCCGAGACGATCGATCAGCAGAGCCGCTTCCCGGGGAAGGTGTTCGAGAACCTCATCATCCTGGGATCCGCCACGAACCAGGAATACAAGTCCGCGCCGGGAGACATCCGCGCATTGGACGTACGCACGGGCAAGGTGGTGTGGAGCTTTCACACCGTTCCGGCAGCCGGCGAGCTCGGGGCCGACACATGGCCGGCGAACGCACGCGCAACCATCGGCGGCGCGAACGACTGGGCGGAGCTCACTGTCGATCCCGCCCGCGGCATCGTCTACGTTCCGACGGCAAGTGCGAAGTACAACTTCTACGGCGGCTACCGCCATGGTGACAATCTGTTCGCCAACTGCATCCTCGCGCTCGACGCGCGATCGGGGCGGCGGCTGTGGCATTTCCAGATGGTCCACCATGACGTCTGGGATGTGGACAACAACTCCGCGCCGCAGCTCACGACCATTCGACATGATGGACGCCAGCGCGAAGTCGTCGCGGTCGCGTCGAAGACCGGCTATCTCTATGTCTTCGATCGTCTCACCGGGGAACCCATCTGGCCGATCGAAGAACGGCCCGTTCCACAGGGCTCGAACGTTCCTGGGGAGAAGCTCTCGCCGACGCAGCCGTTCCCGACAAATCCGCCGCCGTTTGTCCGGCAGTCGTTCACTGCAGACGATCTGAATCCGTATATCCTCACTGACGAAGAACGGGAGCAGTGGCGCAAGCGTCTCGCTGCCGCACGCAACGAGGGTCCGTACACACCGCTCGACTTCGTAGAGACCGTCTACATGCCCGGCAACCAGGGCGGCTCGAACTGGGGCAGCACGGCCGGGGATCCGTCGAGCGGCCGCGTCTATGTCATTGGCTTCAACGTGCCCACCGTCATTCGCCTGCTGAAGGCTGGTGAGAAGCGGCCGGCGCGCGGCAACAATCCCGAAGAGATCGTGCGCGAGGCTTATCCAGTCACGGACGGGTTCGGGCTCTATCCGACGATCGTCAAACCGCCGTATACGACGCTCACGGCCTACGACCTCAACACGGGCGCCATCGCCTGGCAGAAAGGTCTCGGCGACGACCTCCGTCTGGTGAAGCAAGGCATCACCGGCACCGGCTCCGCCTCCACTGTGAAAGGGGGACTGATCGTCACGAGCACGGGCCTGCTGTTCGCCACTGCGGCCGATCAGAAGATTCACGTGTACGACAGCGCGAACGGCACGGAGCTGACCACGTTGCCGCTCGGCGGACCGACCAGCGGACAGCCGTCGATGTACGAATGGCACGGACGGCAGTATCTGTTGGTGACGGCGTCTGGCGACCCGGCGGCGGGCGGTTCAGGACCAACGGGTCTCGTGGCGTACGCACTGCCGGCGGGCGCTGCCACCGGTTCGGGCAAGGAGTAGCCGATGCGCATCGCTCTCTGGTCGATGATCTGCTGGTTCACGACGGCGGCCGTCCTCTGCGCGCAGACGACCATCGTCCGGCCAACGGAGATCGACGATCTGCTCGTCAATCCCGGCATGGGGATCGAGACGTTCAATCGCTTCAGCGGTCAGCCCGTCAACGAGGGCGTCCGCTGGTCCGAGGTCGGTCCGGAAGCGCACGCGGCGGACGCGACGGCACCGGTCGACTTCCCGCCGTCGAGCGTCGCATATCTGCGCTGGTTCTGGTCTCAGTTCGAGCCGCAGCGAGGAACGTATCGCTGGGACATTCTTGACAGCGCGCTGGAGGAGGCGCACAAGCACGGACAGCGAATCGGGATCCGGATCATGCCGTACGACGACAAGCATGCGATGCCGGAGTGGTATCAGACGTCGGGAGCGAAGCGCGCGAATTCGCCGGCGAGCAAAGACGGCGCGATCTGGTCACCTGACGCCGACGATCCGCAGTACGTGAAGTTGTGGAGTGCGTTGGTCGTCGAGCTCGGCAAGCGTTATGACGGTCATCCGGATCTGAATCACGTCGACATCTCGACGGTCGGGTACTGGGGCGAAGGGTGGGGACCATATCTGCCGAGTTGGACCGTGCAGCAGCAGTTGATCGACTTGTACTTCGAGGCGTTCAAGCGGACACCGCTGTTGATGAACTTCGACGAACCGCACGCGCTGAAGTACGGCGTCACGCGCGGCGCAGGCTGGCGTTTGGACTGCTGGGGAGACATGGGCGCGCCTGGGCGCAAGTTCGCGCACATGAGAGACCTCTACCCGGAGCAGATCGCGCGGACCGGGCTTCAGGACGCGTGGCGCACCGCGCCGGTGGCTCTCGAAACATGCTGGGTTCCGGAGCAGTGGCACCAATGGAATTTCCCGCTGAAGCCAATCCTTGACCAGGCACTCCGCTGGCACGCCTCGACGATCAACATCAAGTCCAGCCGGATCCCATCGGACTGGAAGGCGGCGTTCGACGATTTTCAGAAGCAGATCGGCTATCGCTTCGTGCTCAAGCGGCTGGAATATCCGTCGAAAGCGACGCGCGGCTCGATGGTGCCCTTCAGCATGTGGTGGTTCAACGCTGGCGTCGCGCCTGTCTATGGCAGATACACATTGGCGCTCGCGATTGGCGACAGGATTGTGCCGCTCGACACGGACGTCCGGCAGTGGCTTCCAGGAGATTCAGTCGTCGACACCACGGTAGCGGTGCCACGCGATCTTGCACCAGGCGCGTACGCGGTGCGCGTGGCGCTGCTCGATCCGACGACGCGTCAGCCGGCGATTCGGCTGGCAATTGCCGGCCGTCAACAAGACGGGTGGTATCAGGTCGGGGAAATCGTGGTCGACTGAGTGCCCGTCCATGGGTGCCTGTCCACGTCGCGAAGACAACCAAGTGCAGAGGCTCCAGAGGAGTTGATGTGATGCGCCGTGGCTACGCCAGAGTGCTCGCCGTAATCGTGATGACGCTGCTGGCCGTCGCCAGCGTGCTGGCCACGTGTGGAGGTGGGGGCGGCGGAGGCACGGGCGGCATGAGTGGCCTGAGTGGTGCAGGCGAAGTAGAGGTCTACCCCGTGCCTTGGCGGATTGCGAAGGCGGAAGACACGCTCGCCGCGGGAAGCCTGGTCGTCTACTGGTTTCCCTCCTCACAGGTCGAGTTCGACAAATCCAGTCTTCGCAACTCGCGCATCCTGTCGCTCTATGCATCGCAATGCGTGACGATGGATGTCGCCGATGGGCGGTCGCCACTCGGTCAGACACTCGCGGCAGACGAGAAGGTGCCAGTCGTGGTGCTCGCGCAGGCCGACGGCAAGGTGCTCGGCAAGGCCAGGAACAAAGACGGATTTCTGCGGGTGGGCCAGGTCGAGAAGCTCGTGCAGGATGAAATGAAGCTGCGGGAAACCAACGTCAAGCAGGCCGTGTCCGATGCGAAAGAGAGCGTCAAGAAGGGCGACAAGGATGCCGCGATCGCCCGCTATCGCGACGTGCTGGCGCAGAAGTGCCTGTTCCCCAAACAAGCCAAGAACGCTGAAAAGGAGCTGAAGAAGCTGGGGGTGACGGTAGAGGGTACCGGAGCCGGACTCGCGCCCGTCTACGACCTCGCGAAGAGCGCCGAGATCGAACGGACACTGCGGCAAGGGCTCGCGGCCGAAAATGCCGCGAACTATCCCGTAGCGGAACGACTGTACCAAGCGGCGGCCCGCCTGGACCCGGCCGATCCTGTACCGCTGCGCTACCTGGGGGAACTGTATCGCCACCATATCGGTGACTGGACGAAGGCGCGCGAGACATTCGACCAGCTGCTCCGGATGCCGGCCGATCCGCTGTCACGGGCCGTGGCGCTCCACGGACTCGGCAAGATGACCATCCACGAGGGCGAGTTCAAAAGGGGGCTCGGCTTGATGGAGGACGCCGTCCGAGCGTTCCCGCTCGCGTTGGCCTATCGCAACCTCGCGGTGTACTGGAACTCGGAAGGTGACGTGGTCAAAGCGGACGGCTATGTGAAGCAGGCGCTCGCACTCGATCCCAACGACCCCTACAACCTCGTGTTCAGCGCGGTCTTCCTGGCTCAGGCGGGACACACTGACGAGGCCCTCAAGGTCGCGCGTGAGCACGAGGCACTGTTGAGCGCGTCGTACAATCTGGCGGCCATTTATGCGCAAGCCGGACAGAAGGACAAGGCTCTCGACCTGCTCAAGCGTCACTTCTTCGAGTACGAGCGCTACCAGTCCGTACGGAGCAAGGAAATGATGGAGGCGCGCGTAGACGCGGTGTTTGCCTCGCTCGCGGCCGATGCCGGTTTCAAGTCGCTGACGAGCGGAGCGGACGGCCGGCTGCCCACGCCGATGCAGCGCTGAAGTGACCCGGCGCCGTCGTCGAATTCCACGTCCTTGACCGGTCCAGAACCGGCATAGTACGTTGCTATGCCGGTCCCACCCGAGCTCCCTCCATGGCGCAGCCCGATCAGATCGCTCTCAAGCGCACAGCGCTTCACGCCCGTCACGTCGCGCTCGGCGGACGGATGGTGCCATTTGCGGGCTGGGAGATGCCGGTCGAGTATTCCGGCATCACGGATGAGCATCTGGCCGTCCGCACGCGTGCTGGCGTGTTCGACGTCAGCCACATGGGCGAGGTCGAAGTTGCCGGATCCGACGCGCTGACGGCGCTCCAGCGCATGACGACGAACGACGTCTCGCGCCTGAAGGTAGGGCAGGCGCACTACTCCGGGTTGATGACGCCGGCTGGCACCTTCATCGACGACCTGCTCGTCTACCGGCTCGCGCCCGATCACTTCCTGCTCGTCGTCAACGCGTCGAATGTGGCGAAGGACTATCGCTGGATTGCCGACCACGCCAAGGCGGCGGGCGACGCAGTGGCCATTGACAGCAGCTCACGGTATGCCCTGATCGCGGTGCAGGGACCGGCGGCGCGCGAAGTCGTACAGCCGCTGACGGCGGTCGAGCTTGGCGGCATCAAGTACTACTGGTTCGCGCACGGAGAGGTCGCGGGCGTGCGGTGCACGGTCTCACGCACTGGCTACACCGGCGAAGACGGGTACGAACTCTTCGTTCCGCCTGCCCAGGCGTCGCGGGTGTGGGACGCCATCCTGAACGAGGGCCGGCACCTCGACGTCAAACCGGCAGGACTCGGCGCCCGCGACACGCTCCGCCTCGAAGCGGCCATGCGGCTGTACGGAAACGACATCGACGAAACCACGACGCCGCTCGAGGCGGACCTCGAATGGATTGTGTCGTGGACGAAGGGCGAATTCGAAGGCCGGGCGGCGCTCGAAGCGCAGAAGGCCGCCGGACGAACCCGCCGCATCGTGGGCTTCGAGATGATCGACCGCGCCATTGCCCGTCAGGGCTATCCGGTGATCGTCGACGGCGCGCCAGCTGGAGTCGTCACGAGCGGCACCCAGACGCCGTTTCTCAAGAAGGCGATCGGCATGGCCTACGTGCCCGAATCGCTGCCGTCCGACGCGACAGTAGAGATCGAAATCAGGAATCGGCGCGCGCAGGCGCGCCTCGTGCCGTTGCCCTTTTACAAACGGTCCAGGAGCTGAAGGATGTATCCATCTGACCTGAAATACACCAAAGATCATGAGTGGATCCGGATCGAAGGCGGGCAGGGCCGCGTTGGGATCACCGACTACGCGCAGAAACAGCTTGGCGACGTGGTGTTCGTGGAGCTGCCAGCCGTCGGCGCAAAAGTAACAGCGGGTCAGCCGTTTGGCACGATCGAATCCGTGAAGGCGGTTTCTGAGCTGTTTGCGCCCGTCAGCGGAGAGGTCGTCGCCGTCAACGACACCCTGAAGGACAAGCCGGAATCAGTGAACGATCAACCGCACGCGGCGTGGCTCGTCACCATCCGCTTGAGCGATCCAGCGGAAGCCAATGGATTGCTCGACAGTGCTCAGTACGAAGCGCTCGCGGTCTAGTAGCCACCCAACACGATGAGATCTGACTCCTTCGCTTCGCGACACATCGGTCCCGGTGAGGGCGACCTCGCCGCCATGCTCGAGGCCGTCAAGGCCGCTTCACTCGACGAGCTCGTTCAGCAAGTCATCCCTGACTCCATCCGCCTCGAACAGCCGCTCGACCTGCCGCCGGCCGAAACCGAGCATCAGTATCTGACGCGGCTGCGCGGCGTCGCGGCAAAGAACCGCGTGTTCCGGTCCTTCATCGGCCTCGGGTACTACGACACCATCACGCCGGCGGTCATCCTCCGAAACGTGATGGAGAATCCCAGCTGGTACACGCCCTACACCCCGTACCAAGCCGAGATCGCGCAAGGGCGCCTCGAGTCGCTTCTCAATTTCCAGACGATGGTGCGCGATCTCACGTCGATGGAGATCGCGAACGCATCCCTGCTCGACGAGGCCACGGCAGCGGCCGAGGCCATGACGATGCTGCACCGGGTGCAGGGGAAGAAGGCTGCGGAAGCCAATACGTTCCTGGTGTCGTCTGCCGTGTTTCCCCAGACGCTGGCGGTGCTGCGATCGCGCGCCGAACCTCTGGGATTGACGGTCGAAGTCGTGGACGCGGAGCACGCCGAGTTCTCGGCGGATCACTACGGGCTGCTGCTGCAGTATCCGGATGAAGCGGGATCGGTGACGGACTTGCGCGGGACCATCGAGCGCGCGCACGCCGCGGGCGTCCTCGTGGCCGTTGCGACGGATCTCCTGGCGCTGACGCTTCTCACACCTCCCGGCGAAATGGGCGCCGACGTCGTCGTCGGCAACTCGCAGCGCTTCGGCGTGCCGATGGGGTATGGCGGCCCGCACGCCGCATTCTTTGCGACGCGCGAAGCGTACGTGCGGCAGGCGCCGGGCCGCATCATCGGCGTCTCCGTCGACGCGAACGGCCAGACGGCCTACAGGATGTCCCTGCAGACGCGCGAGCAGCACATCCGCCGCGAGAAGGCCACGTCGAACATCTGCACGGCGCAGGCGCTGCTGGCCAACATGGCGGCGATGTATGCCGTGTATCACGGTCCGGCGGGGTTGAAGGCGATCGCTGCGCGTGTGCACGCAATGGCGACGGTGCTCGAAGGCGTGGCCGCCCAACTCGGATACCGTCAGACGAACACGTGCTACTTCGACACGCTGCGCTTCGAGATCGGCGACGTGTCGATGGCAGCGTTGAAGGCAGAAGCTGAAGGGGCCAACATCAACCTGCGCTACGTGGACGAGTCTCGCTTTGCCGTCGCACTCGACGAAACGTGCGAGCCGTCTGATCTCGCCGCGCTGATGAACGTGCTCGCCAGAGCGACGGGTGAGAGCAGCAGGTACCACGCCACGATGTTCCCGGTCGACGCGGAAGGTGTTGCGCATTCGCTGCCACCGGAGCTGCGCAGGACCAGCGCGTTTCTGACGCATCCCGTCTTCCATTCGCATCACTCCGAGACCGAGATGATGCGCTACATGAAGTCGCTCGAACGGAAGGACATCGGTCTCGACACGTCGATGATCCCGCTCGGCTCGTGCACGATGAAGCTGAACGCCGCCGCGGAGATGATTCCGGTGACCTGGCCAGAGTTCTCGCGTCTGCATCCGTTCGCACCCGTCGATCAGGCGCAGGGCTATCAGGAGATCTTCTCAGAGCTGGAACGGGCGCTGAGCCGCATCACCGGATTCGCGGCGGTGTCGCTGCAGCCGAACTCCGGAGCGCAAGGCGAGCTGGCTGGTCTGCTCGTCATCCGCGCCTGGCATCAGAGTCGCGGTCACCACGATCGTACAGTCGTTCTCATTCCGGCTTCCGCGCACGGTACCAATCCGGCGAGCGCGGTCATGGCCGGCATGCGCGTCGTGGTGGTCGCAAGCACGAAAGACGGCAGCGTGGACGTCGACGATCTGCGCAACAAAGCGGAGCAGCACGCCGCGCAGCTCGCGGGTCTGATGATCACGTATCCGTCGACACATGGCGTGTACGAGGATCGGATTCGCGAGATCTGCGAGATCGTCCACGCCAATGGCGGTCAGGTGTACATGGACGGCGCCAACCTGAACGCCCAGGTGGGCCTCACGAGTCCGTCCTCAATCGGCGCAGACGTCTGCCACCTGAATCTCCACAAGACCTTCGCAATCCCCCATGGTGGGGGAGGTCCCGGCATGGGGCCGATCGGCGTCGCTCCGCATCTGCAGGAATTCCTGCCCGGTCATCCGCTGGCAGCCACTGGCGGAGCGCATGGCATTGCACCGGTGGCCGCGGCGCCATGG
>JBKPMA010000075.1:0-4840 GCA_046731935.1 Acidobacteriota bacterium | reverse complement strand
AGACGGCGTAAGCCGTCCTGGATCATGGCCTCGCTCTCGCTGTCGAGGCTCGAGGTTGCCTCGTCGAGGATGAGGATCCGCGGGTCGGCGAGAATGGCGCGCGCGATCGCGATTCGCTGCCGCTGGCCGCCCGAGACCTTTACCCCACGCTCCCCTACGACCGTGTCGTACTTCTTCTCGAACTGCTGCACGAACTCGTCGCAATGCGCGACCTGTGCCGCCGCCTGCACCTCTTCACGTGTCGCGTCCGGCCGCGCGTACGAAATGTTCTCCGCGACGGTCCCGTCGAACAGGAAGTTGTCTTGCAGGACGACACCGAGGTGCGCACGATAGTCGCGCAGCTTGATCGTCGAGAGGTCGCGGCCATCGACGCGGATCGTGCCGCTCTTGGGCCGGTTGAACGTCATCACCAGACTGATGAGCGTGCTCTTGCCCGAACCGCTCGAACCGACCAGCGCGGTGGTCGATCCTGCCGGAGCCGTAAACGAGACGTTCGTCAAGACGGGGACGCCGGGGTTGTACTCGAAGCTGACGTCTTCGAATTCGATGGCGCCCTCGACGTCGTGCATCGAAGCCTTGCTGGCGTCGACGTCGTCTTCGGTCGGCATCTGACGAAGCTCGCGGATGCGGTCGAGCCCTGCGAATGCCTCGGTGAGCTGCGTGCCGATGGACGCGATGGCCACGACAGGTGCAGCGACCAGCCCAGTGAAGAAGATGTACATCACCAAATCGCCCAGACTCATCGTGCCGTCAAGGATCGCCTGCCCGCCGACCACGATCATCAGCACGCCGATGATGCCGACGATTGCCGTGGCACCGGCGCCGACGCCGGAGACGCCGACCATCGTGCTGGCCACGTTCCGGAACAACCGATGTGCGCCGCGCGTGAAGACCAGAGCTTCGCGCGGCTCCGCCGTGTAGGCCTTGACGATGCGGATCCCGCCGAGGGTCTCGGCGAGCCGCCCGGTCACTTCCGCATTGATCTTGCCGCGCTCCCGGAAGATCGGACGGAGGCGCGTAAACGCCCACGCCATCATGCCGCCGAACGTGGCGAGCATCACGATCGTGATGCTCGTCAGCTTCCAATTCAGCCAAAACAGAATCGCCAGCGACAGTGCCGCGGTGACGATGCCGCCAATGAGCTCGACGAGCCCGGTGCCCACCAGATTCCGGATGCCCTCGGCGTCGGTCATGATGCGCGAGATCAGCACGCCGGTCTTGGTCGAATCGAAGTACGTGATAGGCAGCCTGGCGACGTGCTCTTCGACGCTCCGGCGCATCTCGGTGATCGACCGCTGGGCGGTCACACCGAGCACCAGTGACAGAAGAAATCCCGTCGAGGCTTGAATCAGCGTGGCGGCCCCGGCCGCGAGCGCCAGAGGCCAGAGCAAGTCGGCCCGGTGCTGGCCGATGACCTTGTCGATCAGGATTTTAGAGGACGCCGGCAGCACGAGGCCGCAGAGCCGTCCGATGGTCATGAGCAGGAGTCCGAGCCCGAGCCGGCCCCGCCGCTGCCACATGAGCTCACGGGCTTCCCGCCACGCCACGTCGAACGTCGGTTTCTTCTTCTTGGCTGGATCGTCGATTCGCTGCTCCGCCACCGTACCTCCCCCGATTGCGAAGCGACAATCTCGTCGTCACTTGCGACAACCGCACAACATTGTAGGACGTCGGCTCCGATCGGCGCCTGACAGCACCTGGCCGGTCGGCTGGGTGAGCGCTCGACTCGCGTCCACTGCCTCGGCATGGACCAGGGCGCTAAAATCGCAATCCTACAGAAAAGTATGAACCACGACCGAGTACGACGATTTTGTTTGCGCCGGCCGGTCCGCTCGGCATCGCCGACATAAGAAAACCGTTAAGAAGTCGGCCTCGTTGGAACCGATCCGCGCGGCACCGACCGGTACACCACTTGCACTCGTGCGAGGCGTGACTTCCGCGAGACCCCACATGCGTCGCCGCCGGCGCAGTCCTGCGCTGCGCGCGGTGTATCGAGGGGTCGCCGTCGTCCTGATCACGTTCGTGGTGCTGCCGTTCACGGCACCGTTCTCGACGTGCGGTCTGTCCGCGCTCCTGGCCGCGCCGATGGCCCTCGACGGCCGCGAGCACGCGGCGGCCGCGACGATCTCGGCGGCGGATCCAGGACAAGCGGTCTCATCGTCCAACGAGACGTTCAAAGACCTGGTGCTGATGCCGGAGGCCACCCACACACCGACCATCCAGGTCGTGAGTAACGCGGCACGCGCCCAGGTCTCGCGGATCGTCGTCGTCTCGTCCGTGCCTCTCGTACTTCGCGTCTAGCTCTCCCCCTCACCTCACTCCGTTCGACGTGCTGCCCGCCCGCGGGCGGTACGGCTGCGCCCACGCCTGCGAGTGCGGCGTGCGCCGACCACGCATCACTCGTACACCTTCGTCTCAGTGCCTAGGAGGACTTCGGTTATGACTAGCGGTTCTGTACTCGCCCGGTTGCGGACGAGCCTTCGCGATCCAGCCATGCGCGTGCGCGTGCTGGCGCTCGTGGGCGGCAAGATGATCGGTCTCGCGCTCGTCGTCGCCGCGATGAGCATCTTCCTCTCACCTGCGGTGCACGCCGACGCAGGCGGGCCGACGCCCACCATGAACGCGCTCAACACCGCGTGGACGCTCATCGCGGCGTTCCTCGTGTTCGGCATGCAGGTCGGGTTCGTGATGCTCGAAGCCGGCTTCGCGCGGTCCCGCGAGTCGATCAACATCCTCGTCGAAGGCATCGTCGACACGTGCATCTGCGGTGTCACGTTCTGGGCGTGGGGCTTCGCGTTCATGTTCGAGCCGGGGAACGGGTTCATCGGCTACCACGGCTTCTTCCTCCAGGGCATCGCCGACACCTACGGGTCAACCGGCGTGCCGCTGCTGGCGTTCTGGGTGTTCCAGTTCGCGTTTGCGGATACCTGCTCGACGATCACGTCGGGCGCCATGGTCGGGCGCTGCGGCTTCGTCGGCGACATCCTCTACAGCATCGGCGTCACGGGCTTCATCTATCCGATCATCGGCCACTGGGCCTGGGGACCGGACGGATGGCTGGCCGTCATGCAGCCGCTCGCGTTCCGTGACTTCGCCGGTTCCACGGTCGTGCACACCATCGGCGGCGCGATCTCACTGGCGGGCGCCGTTGCGCTCGGACCCCGGCTCGGTCGCGTCTTCTTGCGCGACGGCGGCGGCCCCATGCTGCCGCACAACATCCTTCTCGGCGCGATCGGCGGCCTGATCCTGTGGTTCGGCTGGTACGGATTCAATCCGGGGAGCACGCTGTCGGCGATGGACCTGCAGGGCATCGGCCGCGTCTCGTTCAACACGACGCTCGCCGCCTGCTCAGCGGGTCTGACGGCGCTGTTCTTTGCCTACGCCCGTATCAGTAAGTGGGATCTCGCGGCCACGACCAACGGCTTCCTGGCCGGACTCGTGGCGATCACGTGCCCGTGCTACTGGGTCAGCCCGACCGGAGCGTTCTTCATCGGCGTCGGCGGCGCGCTCGTCGCGCTCCTGGCTATCGACGCGCTCGAGTACCTCCGGATCGACGATCCGATTGGCGCGGTACCAGTGCACATGGTCGCCGGCGTGTGGGGCACGCTGTCTCTGGGCCTCTTCGCCACCGGCGAGTACGGGTTGCCGACTCCTGTGGGCGTCGACACGAGCACGCTCGTGAAGGGCCTCTTTTACGGCGGCGGCATGAGTCAGCTGATCGCGCAGTTCATCGGCAGCGCGTCGGTCCTGGCCGCCACGCTCGTCGCCGCGTTCGCCCTGATGTATGCCGTCAAGGCCACCGGCACGTTGCGCGTCTCGAAAGAAGGCGAGCTCGAAGGGCTGGACATTCACGAGCACGGCATGCCGGCCTATCCGGAGTTCGTCGTGCACGGCTATCTGGGCACCAGCGCTTCGGCGTCGATGTCTTCGGTGACGGCGCCTCAAACCGTCGCCAAACCCGTCCGCGCGTAGTCGATCGAATACTGGACGGCCGGACGCTCGTGGGAGCGTCCGGCCGTCTGCGTCAGAACTTTTCCACGCGCGCTTTCACCAGCTCCACCCGCTCCCGCGGTGTCTCTCCGTCAACGGGCGCAGCGTCCAGCGCGTCGACGACGTCCATCCCATCGATCACCTTGCCGAAGGCGGTGTACTTGCCGTCGAGCGATGGGGCGGGACCCGTACAGATGAAGAACGACGTCGAGGCACTGGCTGGATCGTCCAGCCTCGCCATCGACAGCGTCCCCTTGACGTGCACCGTGGCGTTGAACTCCGGCGCCAGCGTCCGCACGTATTTCTGCACGCGCTGCGGGGGCGGCGATGGCCGCGTCGAAAGCATCCCCCCCTGGACCACGAAGCCGCGCACGATCCGGTGGAATGCCGTGCCGTCGTAGGCGCCGAGCGACGCGAGCCGCAGGAAGTTCCGGACGTGCATCGGCGCAACGTCGGGCGAGAACCCCAGCGTGATGGGGCCTTTCGTTGTCTCGAGGACGACGCGGTAGTGCGCGAGGTCATCGATCGACTCGGTGCTGAAGGGTTCGACCTCCGGCGGCGGTGTATCCCGTATCGTGATCCGGTCGATCGTCACTCGATCGATGACCTTTCCCTGGTCGTCGGCAGGAGCCTCTGAGATCCGCTGGACGACGTCGAGCCCGTCGACCACTCGTCCGAAGACTGTGTACTGACCCTGCAACGCGGGCTGATCCGTCACCAGCACGAAGAACTGGGCGCCGGCGCTGTCACGCTTGCCCGGCTGCAGCACGGCGGCCACGGCACCAGCCGTCATCGGCTCAGCATTGAACTCCGCGGCGAGCACGCCCAGACCACCAGTCCCGTACAACGC
>JBKPMA010000074.1:0-3189 GCA_046731935.1 Acidobacteriota bacterium | reverse complement strand
GGCCTGCGCATGTCTGAACGCCTCGTCCACCGCCGCCCAGAACGCCGCAACCGAGGACACCAGCCGCTCCTGCTGCGCGGCAGGACGCTCGGCCGGCGCCAGCGTCTGCTCGGTCACAATCGCCTGATCCAGATCCGCCTTCAGACGATCGAAGGTCTGGCGCCACGACACCATGGGATACCCCTCGGTGCGATCCGCCATGTCGCGCATCGAGAACGCCAGCTCCGACAGATTGTTCTGAATGCGAAGCAGCTGCACTGAATCGAGCCGGTTGCGCTCGCTGATGCGTGTCTGTGCGTCGCGCAGCTGCTGCACTTCGTGCACGGTGTACAGACAGAACGCCAGAATGACGATGACCGTCACGGCCAGCGTCGCGAGCAGACGGACCGAGGGATTCGCGGCGAGAGGTACTCGCGGCGTCGGCTCCGGCGGGGGTGACGAAGTCTCAGCTGACATGAGTCGCCGGAGGCCGGTATCCACCCAGGCCCCGCTCGATTATCCGCCCGACGGCGAGGGCGACGTGTTCTTCCCAGTGCCGCGCCACGATCTGGACGCCGACCGGCAAACCTGACGGCGTTGCGCCAGCCGGCACCGCGAGGCCCGGATTCTGCAGCAGGTTGAACCAGGCCGAATAGCTCCACGCATCGAGGTAGCGAACCGTCTGACCGTCGATCGTCCATTCGCGCTCGCCATGACGGAACGCGCTCACTGCGGCAACGGGGCAGAGCAGCACGGGCACGTGCCGCATGTCCGCGAGCACCCGCGCGCGAAGCATGTCGCGCTGGATCTCGACGTCGAGCAGGCGCTCCGCCGTGAGCTTCGGCATCTGCTTCGTCCACTCGATGAACTCGACGAGATTCGGATCCACGTCTGCCTCGTGGCCGACGACAGACGATTCGAGCAGCAGGCGGACGGCGCGACCGAAGATCTCCCACCAGAGCGTCCGTGCCTCTTCGAGCCAGGACGGCTGGAACGGGATGACCTCGACGCCGGCATCCCGCAAAGCCTGAGCAGCGCGCCGGATCGCTTCTCTAATCGCGGGCTCCACCATGGTTCTGCCGTCGTCCTCGAAGACGCCGACTCGAAGCGGATGATGTTCGTACGGCTCGAGTACCGACTCGAAGCGGTCGTTGATCACATCGTCGAGCGATCCGAGCGGTACGGGATGCGCGTTTGGATCGCCGGTGTCAGGCCCGGCCATCACTTCCAGGAGCAGCGCCACATCGTCTACGGTCCGCGCCATCGGACCCACGACGCCCGTGAGCGCGAATGGCCCGCCACAGGGAGGGAAGTGTCCCGTCGCCGGTACTCGCCCGGGCGTCGGCTTCAAACCGCAGATGCCCGTGAAGTGCGCGGGCACCCGGATCGATCCGCCGCCGTCGCTGCCGAGCCCGCCGGCGGACAATCCAGCGGCAATCGCCGCCGACTCGCCTCCGCTGGATCCGCCGGGTGTCCGCGTGAGATCCCACGGGTTCCGCGAGCGTCCGTAGAGCGGATTGACCGTCTCCCACGCCATCAACTGCTCGGCCACGTTGGTGACGCCGAGGATGATGGCGCCCGCAGTTCTGAGGCGCGTGACGATGGTGCCGTCTGTCGTGCCGCGGATCCCGCGGCGAGAGGCGCTCCCGGTTTCCCAGGGCTGTCCTTCAACCTCCATCGAGCTCTTGATGCTCAGCGGCACGCCGACGAGCGGACCGCGGATCTCGCCACGGCGGATGTCGGCGTCGGCCGCCGCCGCCTCGCGGCGGGCACGATCGCGATCGACGCTGATGAACGCGTTCAGCGACGGATTCAGCGCATCGATCCGGGCCAACGTGGCCTCGAGCACCTCGATGGCCGACACGTCGCGCGTCCGAATGAGGCCGGCAAGCTCGGTGGCGGAACGGGTGGCCAGATCGACGGCGGACATCACCATCAGTCTATCTCTCCGTGATATCCGCACTGACGAGTGCAGATTGACGAATGACGATTAGCCCAAAGCCGCGGGCCGTGCGGGGCCAGTCGTCAATCTTCACTCGTCATTCGTCAATTCAGCCGGTCCTCGAAGTCGGCATGGTTGGTGCCTTTACGTCAGCTGACGGAGGGACGCGTCCCTGCCGGGGACGGACACCTCGTCGGAAACGATTCCGTGCTGACCGTGCGACTGATTTCAAAAACTGCCCGGATTGCGGGCCTTGGTACCGTGTTGCTCCTGGTCCCCCCGCCAGTCGTGGGGGCCGCCGATGTCGGGGACGCGCCGCCGCCGGTCCGCCAATCGTCCGACACGCATGTCGAAAAGCCGTCTCCTTTGAACGCCGCAGCGGTCCGGGCGTTGCCACAGGTGCGCGCCCGGGCGAGCCTCCCCGCTGAACTGAACGGCACGGTCACCTACATCGATAAGTACAACGTGTTCGTCACCGACAGCTCGGGGACGATTTACGTGCGGCCTGAATGGCCGGCGCCCGCACCCGCGCTGAAGATTGGCGATCGCGTCAGGCTGATCGGGCACTCAGGACCTGGAGACTTCGCGCCCATCGTGATGCCGGACCGCGTCGAAGTGCTCGGATCCGGGCCGCTCCCCCCCGCCATGCCGGCCAGCCTTCGTGACGTGGCGAGCGGCCGTCTCGACGCGCAGTGGGTCACCGTGCACGGGATCGTCCAGTCGGTCCGGCGCTCGCGCCAGGGGCACACGATCTTCAGTTTGTCGTCGGAAGGCGTCGCAATCACGGGACGCATCATCACGCCACCGAGCGCGCCGCTGCCGACCGAGCTCGTCAACACGCACGTGCGGCTCGACGCCGTTGCGCTGACGAATTTCACCGGACGCCGGCAGTTCCTCGCCACCTATCTGATCGTGCCGACGCCCGATCACGTCGCGATCGAAGAGCGCCCGACCGCGAGTGAGCAGCGGCATCTGAGCCTGGCCGACATCGGCGTGTTCTCGCTCCAACCAGACTCTGGCCACGCGATCGAAACGCGCGCCACGGTGACCTGGTCGAGCGGCCGCCGCCTCGCGCTGGCGGACGGAACCGCCGTGATCTTTGCGGACCTGGATCAGCCGCAGGCATTACCCCCAGGCACGGTCGTGACTGCGCGAGGCTTCGCCAGTACCGGGACGTTCGGACCGTTGTTGCAGCACGTGTCGGTTACTCCAGTCGGCACCGCTGCGGTGCCGCCTCCGACCAACGTCCCCGGTACGGAGCTTCTGTC
>JBKPMA010000073.1:0-5605 GCA_046731935.1 Acidobacteriota bacterium | reverse complement strand
GATCGCCCGCGCACACGGCGTTCCAGTGGTCGCGACGCTGCACGACTACACGCTCGTGTGTCCGTCCGGCGGCCAGCGCATCCATCGCGCCGAGGAGTATGTGTGCGAGACGATCGACCCGAGCCGGTGCGCACGATGTGTTCGTGAGTCGCCTCCGTTTGTGCAGATCTCGGCGTCGCGGACGCTGAACGCCGCGCCGGGAGTGCTTCGCCGTGGCGTGGCGGCGGTCGCTCGACGCTTTCCTGCTGCGGCGTGTTCGGCGGCCAGCGCGATGCGGGGCGTCAACGGCGTGACCGTCAACGCCGCGGATATCGAGCGCCGGCTGGAAGCGGCGAGGCGCGTGTTCGACAACGTGGATCTGTTCGTCGCGCCCTCTCAGTCGATCGCCAGCGAGTTCGTGCGTCTCGGTGTCGACCCGTCGAAGATGCGGGTGTCGGACTACGGCTTTGTCCCTCTCGACCGTCGCGCCGCGCGTCAGCCGGCGGGCCGGCTAAAGATCGGCTACGTCGGCACGCTGGTCTGGCACAAGGGTGTGCACGTCCTGATAGAGGCGGCGAAACGACTGAACCGCAGCGACTACGAGCTGATCGTGTTTGGCGATCCCGGCGTGTTTCCTGAGTACGCGTCGCGGCTGCGCCACTCGGCTGTCGATTTGCCGTTGCGATTCGCGGGAGCCTTCGATCGCGATCGCGCGGCAGACGTCTACGCGCAGCTAGACGTGCTCGTCGTGCCGTCGCTCTGGCTGGAGAACTCGCCCCTCGTCATTCACGAAGCCTTCATGGCCGGCGTGCCCGTGGTCGCGGCGCGCATGGGCGGGATCCCGGGCCTCGTCGAGGACGGCGTGAATGGGCTCTTATATGAGGCCGCGTCGCCCGACGCCCTCGCCGTCGCACTGCAGCGACTCATCGAGCGCCCCGCGCTCGTACGGGAGCTGGCCGCCCGCCTGCCGGCGGTCAAGTCGATCGCACAGGACGCTGAAGAGTGGGAGGTAATCTACGCGGCGCTCTCACAGCGCGGCCCGACCACCGTCGAACCGGCGGCCACACAGGCCGCGCCCGTACCCTCGTGAACGCGCCTGTCATCTCCATCGTCATACCCACCTGCAACGGCATCGCGACATTGCCGGGGCTGCTCGACGCGATCGCGAGCCAGGAGATCGGCGGTGCCGTCGAAATCGTGGCCGTCGACTCCGGATCCGACGATGGCAGCCGCGAGCTGCTGCGCGAGCGCGCCGACCGGCTGGTCGAGATCGCGCCGCACGAGTTCGACCACGGCCTCACCAGAAACCTCGGCGTCGAGCACGCGCGCGGGGAGCTCGTCGTGCTGATGGTGCAGGACGCGGTGCCGGCGTCGAAGACCTGGCTCGCGTCGCTGGTCGCGCCGTTTGCCGGCGATGCCGCACTTGCCGGCTCGTTCGCGCGGCAGCAGCCGCGAGACGATGCGAGTGCGATCACGCGCTATTACGCGGAGCGGGCGACGGCGGCCTCGCCGTCGCCGCGGGTCGTTGCCGTCGATCGCGCGACGTTCGACGGGCTGCAGCCGATGGATCGCCTCGATCTCTGCACCTTCGACAACGTCTGCTCGTGCATCCGGCGGTCCGTCTGGACGCGGTATCCGTTCAAGTCGACGCCGATTGGCGAAGACATCGAGTGGGCGCGCGAGGTGCTCCTCGCCGGCTATCGGCTCGCCTACGTACCGGATGCGGTGGTGATCCACTCGCATGATCGTGCGGCGCGCTACGAGCTCGCGCGGACCTACGTTCTTCATCACCAGCTGTTCGCGCTGCTCGGCGTACGGACGATTCCGGTGCTGTCGAGCCTCGTACGCGCGGTCGCCTCATCGATCGGCGTGCACCTCCGCTGTCAACGAAGCGATCCGCGGGCTGGCGCCCCGCTCGCGGACACCTATCGCGCCGTTGCCCTCGCCTTCGCCTGGCCGCTTGGCCAGTACCTCGGCGGGCTGCACGCCGCGCGCGGATGGAAGCTTCGCCGCTGGGCGCGCGTATGAAAGTGCTCGCAGTCGTTCACGGGTTTCCGCCGCTCGCGCAGGGCGGCGCAGAGATCTACGCGCGAACCCACGCGCGTGCATTGGTGGACGCCGGAGACGAGGTCCTCGTGCTCACGCGGGAGCAGGACCGGGCTCGCGACGAGTACGCCGTACGCGAAGAGCGTCGCGACGGGCTATGCATCTTCTGGGTCAACAACACGTTCCGCCGCACGCGCAGCTTTGCCGAGACGTACTGCAACGACACGATCGGCACGATGGCGGCGCGGCTCATCGACGACTGGCGGCCCGACGTCGCACACATTCATCACCTCACATGCCTGTCGACGACCATCGTGCATGCACTCGCAGAGCGGCGCATCCCGTCGTTCTATACGCTGCACGATTACTGGCTGATGTGCCATCGCGGGCAGCTGCTCGATACCGAGTACCGCGTCTGCGATGGGCCCGGTGCGGACGGATGCGCGTCCTGTCTTGGCGCCGCGGGGGGAGCGATGCCGGCGACGTTTGCGGCCGCCGCATTCGTGAAGGAAGCAGAGCGGCGCCTGCCGGCGCAGGTCGGCCAAGGGCTGCGCCGTGCCTCGCGCTACGTGGCGGCCGGGCTATCGACGACGGTTGTTGCCGACAGAGCAGCGAAGAATCGAACGCACCACATGCGCGAGGTCTGCGCGCGGGTCACGCACTTCATCGCTCCATCGGCATTCATGCGCGATCGCTTCGTCCGGTTCGGCATTCCCGCGGAGCGCATCAGCGTTGCCGGGTATGGCTTCGACGGGCGTCTCTTCACGGGCGTGACGAGGACCGGGAGCGCTGCGCTGCGGATCGGATTCCTCGGCAGCCTGATGGTGTCGAAGGGACCGCACGTGCTGCTCGAAGCCGCCGTCGGTCTGTCGCCCGGCGCCGCCACTGTGACACTCTTCGGCGCCCACGTGGACTATCACGGCGACACGAGCTATCGCGCCGCGCTGGAGCCGCTGCTCGCGCGTAGCAATACCCGTGTGGCCGGTCCAATCGCACCCGAAGACGTGCCGCGCGCCTTGTCAGAGATCGACGTACTGGTGGTGCCGTCCATCTGGCCGGAGAACAGTCCGCTCGTCATTCGCGAAGCGTTCCTCGCCGGCGTACCGGTCGTGGCGTCCCGCATCGGCGGGATCGTCGAGCTCATCGAAGAGGGTGTCGGCGGCATGTTGTTCGAGCCGGGAGACTCTGCGGATCTGCGGCGGACGATCCAGCGGCTGATCGACGAGCCGGCGCTGCTCGCGGCGCTCCGGTCGCGGATCCCGCCCGTGCGCACGATTCAGGAGGACATCCGCGAGACGCGGACGCGTTATCGTGACGCCATCGAGGATGCGCGGTCGCGTGTGCACGCGGCGCGCCGGATCTCGGCCGTCGTGCTCAACTATCACACGCCCGACGACACGGTGCTCGCCGTGCGATCGCTCCTCGCCTCGCGCCGCCGTCTCGACCGCGTCATCGTCGTCGACAACGACGAATCGGCCGGCGCGTGTGCGCGGGCGCTCGCGCCGCTCGCGGATGCGGTGACGTATGTGGCGGCGGGAACCAACCTCGGGTTTTCCGGCGGGATGAACGTGGGCATCCGCCGGGCGCTGGAGAGCGGTGCGGACGCCGTGCTGCTCGTCAACAGCGATGCGATCGTGCCGCCGGACTGCGTCGACATCCTGGAACGCTTCCTCTTCGCGGATGCCGGCCGCGGCATCGTTGGTCCGCTGCTGCGCTCCCGTACCGACCCCGGTGTCGTTGAGTCGGCTGGGATGCACTACAACTGTCGAACCGGACGAATGCGCCATCACCACTCCGGCGATCGCGTCGCGCTGACGCACACCATCGCTCCGACGATCGTCGCGGGTGTGAGCGGCTGCGTGATGCTGATCAGGCGGGAAGTGTTCGACGCGATTGGGGCCTTTGGAGAGGACTATTTCTTTTCGTTCGAGGATCTCGATTACTGTCTACGGGCCAAACGCGCCGGGTACTCCACGTGGCTCGAACCTGGCGCCGCCTCGTACCACGAGGGCAGCCGCTCAATTGGCGCCGACTCCACCACTGGCTTGTACTTCGCTGCGCGCAACCATCTCTTGATGGCGACAACGAACGCGCGTGACCCTGTCGCCTTGACTGGTCTCGCGCGAAGCGCCTGCATCGTCGTGCTCAACATCGCACACGCGCTGCGGCCTGCGCCGTCGTGGCCGCACAGACGGGTTGCGGCGGTCATCGGCGGTGTTGCTGATTTCTATGCCGGCAAGCTTGGAGCGACATCGCCGAAGAACGATTGAGAAGGAACAGCGGGCCTCAGTGAACCGCGCGTCCTCGTCGTCTCAGGAACGCCTCCGTCATATGCGAGACCAGAGGCCACACGAGGGGCACGCGTTGCAGGCCATTTCCAAGGAAGTCAGCCACGCGGTGCCGCGGCGAACGCAACAGCTCGCGCAAGCGGTCGACTTCGGCCTGCAACTCGGCGACTCGGTCCGCCTGCGACGGTTGTTGCTGGGCCAGACACGTGCTGAGGAAATGCACGTAGCTTTTGCGTGGGATTGCCGCGGTGTCCGAGTCGTTGCCCTTCATAGCCGTACCACCTTCCGTCAGGTCTCGATAGATATCCCTGTACTGCTTCCACATCGTCGCAAACGGAATCAACGCCTCATCGACACGCATGTCGGCGACGGCGGCGTGGCAAAGGGCCCGCTGATCGGCGAGCCGGCTGAGAAACTCGGCCAGGCCGTTGGCATCGCGAATATCGGGAACAGTCCATCCCAGACGGCACCGTTCAATCCGCTCTCCTTGCGCACCTAGTCGCCCTCCGATAACCGGGACGCGTGCCTCGGCGAACTCGCTCAGCGTGAAGCTGAACGTTTCCGGCCAGACGGAGAGCAGTAAACCAACATCGATGCAATCCGCGCGCAGTGTCTCGACAATCGCGTCGGCGTTGTACATGCCGTGGTAGACGAAGTTTGATCGGCCGATGCGCCTCAGTTCGCCTGGTCGTACCCGTAACTCGGGATCCGGCGTCGTGCCATACAGGTGAAATGTGATGTCTTGTCGCTCGTTGGCTTGAAATAAATCTCTCAGAACCCTGGCGCCTTTGTGGACGTCGAGGCCGCCGATGACAGCCACACGGAGCGGTCCAGAACGGGCAACGCGCGCCATTGCGCAATCCTCCGCCGATTGGGTCGGGCCGTTCTGTGTGCGTCGCGACGCATGCTCGACCACCGTGATCGAAGGACGGAGGCTTGGGTAGAAGGCAGCGATTCGGTCGCAAGCAGAAGCGTTGGGAACGAACAGACGCGCTGCGCCGCCAAGGAAGTTCTTCATCGCGGCCTGGTAGCAGGGAAGATCCGCCACCTTCAACCCCGCGTGGGCCATACACGCGCGCGTACGTTCGCTCGGCAAAGGGTCGCCGCAGGCCGCGCAGTCGCGACCTTCGGGATCGAGCAACGTGTAGCTAGGGCAGATGGTATGAAAGTCGTGCAGCGTCATCACGTACCTGATGCCCAAATCGGCGGCCACGGCAGCGATGTCTACCGTGTTGAACATGAGGTGATGAACGTGAATCAAGTCGATTGAGAGACTCCAGCACACGGCGCGA
>JBKPMA010000072.1:0-3366 GCA_046731935.1 Acidobacteriota bacterium | reverse complement strand
CGGGCGTAAGGGGAGACCGACTCCAGGTAGCGGCGTTGCGCTTCAGCGTAGAGCGTCGCGAACGCCAACGACGACTTGCCCGAGCCGGAGACGCCGCTGAAGACCACCAGCGAGTCGCGCGGGATATCGACGTCGATATTGTCGAGGTTATGGACGCGTGCGCCTCGGACGTGCACCATGCCGCTTTCGCGGTCCGGGATTGGACGTTTCGGAGGAGCCACGCGTAGCACCATGCAAGCGAGCAGCCGTGGCCGCGAGCGATCAGGCTTGACACACGCGGTGCAGCAGATCGCGCAGGGCAGCCGCTGACAGCGCCGGCACGCGCGCATATTGGCCGAGTGTCAGAGGTCGTGGACGAAGGCGCCGTTAGCAACTCGGACGTGGTGTCGTCTTGCCTTGCAGCACAGGTTCGTGACGCCCCAGCCCATTTACACCGCTGCCGAGCTGTGGTGGTTCTCGGCACGCTTCGCGCCGAAACGGTTCGTTGCGTGCACCGGAACAGCGTATGCTGACGCACGTATTCGTCGTCTCAGAACCCGCCGCGAAAGGAATGCACGATGTTACGAAAACACTGGTTTGTCGCTCTGGGTGTCGCGCGTGCGGTTCGTTCGCTCGATCAACGAAGAATGTTTGGACCGGCTGATTCCGATCGGGGGAGCGGCACCCCGGCGCGCCGTGACGGAGTACGTCGAGCACCACCACGCCGAACGGATCACCAGTGAATTGACAACGCCTCATCTCCGGCCCGCCACTCCAGATGACCGGTCATGTGCGGCGGCATCCGCCACTTGGCGGACTCCTCAGTTGCTATGCGCGAGCGGCGTGATCCTTAACTCGAAACATTGCGGCGTTCGAAAAATTGCCGGAAGAGAAAAGAAGGCCGTGCGAAGCGAAACACGCGTAGGCGCCGATCCCGGTAGCATGGATGGAAGTGGGGCCGTGAAGCTTCTTCAGTGCGGTTCGAGATTCGCGTAACCGTTGCGCCGCTCGCCGCGTTTGTCTCACACACGACGTCGGCGCGGCCGGAAACCATTTGACAACCCTGTCTGCCCGCGTAGATTATCTGCGATCTAACTTCGCTCGAAAAGCTCCCGCGATACTCGCCGCCGAGGAGACGCCCATGTTCACCGGGTCAGTCTGCCATCCTCGTCGCTCTAGCGCCACGCAACCGTCTCATACCTGCGTGTTCACGCCGCATCTCTCATCAATAACTTCGTTGAACGAGGATCTGGAACTCGGTTGGGAGAAGCACCCTGGGTTGTCCAGGGCGGGTCGTGACCGCGACGATGGACCGAACGATCGATGAGTACACGTCTGAGGTCGCGGGCATCCTGCGTCGTCACGCGAAGCGCGGGTGTCCTGAAGCGATGTGTCGTTCACCGCGGATCGAGAGGAGTGCACGTGATGGCGACGGAACGCGCGACAACTGCAAGACGCCGTGTCAGCGCGGCGAATTCGATCGCAATCGTCGTGGTCACGGCAGTCTTCTGCTCGGCGTCCGACGCAGCGTGGTTACAAGACAGCCCCCTTGATCTCGGAACGCTCGGTGAGTCCAGCGTTGCAGTCGCCGTCAACGCCGCCGGTCAGATCGCAGGCGAGAACGGATTCCCGGGCGACGCGGGGCGCCGCGCTTTCTTCTGGACGGCGGCGGGAGGAATGATCGATCTCGGCACCGTCGACGGCTTCGTGTCGAGCTATTCGGTGGGATTGAACGCGCGCGGCCAGGTTGCGGGCAACAGCTACACGACGTGGGGCTCGATCATGCGGCCGTTCCTGTGGACGGCCTCGCGGGGCATAGTCGATCTCGGCACGCTCGGCGGCAACTCGGCAGAGGCGCGCGCCATCAATGACCGCGGGCAGGTCGTTGGTGCGAGCGACCCCGCCGACGGCCCGTTCCCGCATGCGTTCTCGTGGACGGCGGCGGGCGGTATGATCGATCTCGGTCACCTCGGCAACAATTTCAGTCAGGTGAACGCCGTGAACGCGAGCGGGCAGGTGGTAGGCTTCAGTGAAACGGCGCAGCCCGAAGGGCATGCGTTCTCGTGGACAGCCGCCGGCGGCATGATCGATCTCGGCACCCTCGGTGGTCGATACAGCCAGGCGTTTGCGGTCAGCGACCGAGGTCAGGTGGTCGGTGAAAGCATTACTGCCGATGGCGACACTCGCCACGCATTCTCGTGGACCGCCGCGGGAGGGATGGTCGATCTCGGCACCCTGGGCGGATCCTTCAATCAGAGTTACGCGGTGGCCGTGAACGCGAGCGGTGAGGTCGTCGGTAACAGCTATGCCGCCGACGGGATCGGATCCCGCGGCTTCCTGTGGACTGCCAAGCGCGGAATGATCGATTTGGGCACTTTGGGCGGCAACACGTACGTGTCAGCGCTGAACGCCAGCGGTCAGGTCGTCGGCACCAGCGCGCTTCAGGACAGCTCTCAAGGCAACGCGTCGCATGCGTTCGTCTGGAGTCACCTCAACGGGATGATCGATCTCGGGGCACTGCCGGGAAGCAGCATATCATCCAGCGGTGCGACCGCTGTGAACGACCGCGGTCGTGTGGTAGGCGCTAGCTATACGTTCGCAGATACCCAGCATGCCACGCTCTGGCAGGCGGCTCGGAGACCGCTGCGGCCGATGCCTCCGCCTCCGTGAACCTCACGGGCCCGCCTACGGGAACCCCAGTAAAGGCGCCCTGCCAGGCGCGTCGGTGACACTCACGAGCCGGCGATCGGAACGAACGCACAGTCATCTGAAGCCGGTGGGCCGGCGCTGCTCCGTTCCATCGAGCGCGATCGGGCTGTCGTTGCCGTCGGCGCGCCCGAGTCGACCGGGAGCGGTCGTCGCGGCATCCACGGCGTCAATCTGACGCGCGACCTTCGCGAGACCGCGCAGGGGCATGTGTTATAGACGCATTCGTACTCGCCTGCGCGCACGAGAAATGTCGACTGAGAGCATTAGCGTCAGGAGTCATGCCGGCAGGCAAGGAATGGAAAACGCAAACGTTGCGCCGTAGCCGCTGGCGTTCGGTTCGGCCCACAGCCGCCCCTGATGTCGTTCCACAATGGAGCGGCTATCCTCAGGATGGATGGTGCCGTTGGTCGCCCCGTTCCTGAGCTCGTCCGTGGTCTGACCGAAGTACTCGATCAACTGGCGGTTGAGGATGTCGACGTCCCCGGTGGCGCTGCCCCGTCAGCTCGGTTTCGCGGCGTCCACCGGGTAGCAATGTACGGGAGATCACGGGAATAGGGTTGACGTCCAATACCTTCGTCTGATGGATCCCAGGGCCGCGGTCTGGTTTCATCACTCCGAGGCGACGCCATGCCGTTCGTGTCCTCCGTCCGCTCCGCGAGCGCTTGCACGCTCCTCCCG
>JBKPMA010000071.1:0-5278 GCA_046731935.1 Acidobacteriota bacterium | reverse complement strand
CGCCGAGAGCGTGCTGCTGGCGGCCGGCGGAGCGATTCTCGGCGGATGGCTCGCCCAAGGCGTGAGCCGGCTGCTCGTTTCGCTGGTCAGCACGGACGCGAATCGGCTCGAGCTCGACGTCAGTATCGATGGCCGTGTTCTGCTGTTCACGACGCTGATCGCGACCGTGACCTGCCTGGCCTGCGGACTGGTTCCAGCCTGGCGCGCGTCGCGCGCAGAGCCGCAACTCGCGATGCGGTCGGGTGGACGTGGCCTGACGTCGAGTCCCGCGCGGCTCTCGTTTCAGCGGCTGCTGATCGTGGTGCAGGTCGCCTTGTCAGTGGTGCTGGTCGTCGGGGCCTTGCTGTTCGTGCACAGTCTGCAGAATCTGCTCTCGGTCGACACCGGATTCCAGCAGGCCGACATCCTCTTCGGCATCGTCCCGCTGTCGGACGAGCGGCCCACCAGTGGTGAAGCCGTCCAGCGCACGCGTGAGGCCATTCTGAGCGGCATTCGTGCGCTGCCGCAGGTGCAGGCTGCCGCGACCTCGACCCATCTGCCGTTGGGCGGTATGAGCTGGGGATTTGCGGTTCGGGTGCCGTCGGCTCGAAGCGACCAATCGGGATCGTCGAGGTTTACCTGGATCAGTCCAGGGTATTTCGACACCATGCGGATTCGGATCAAGACCGGACGCGACTTCACCGATGCCGATCGCGCGGGCGGCAGACCGGTGGCGATCGTCAACGAGACGTTCGTGCGCACATTTCTGGCCGGCCAGCGACCGCTTCAAGCGCGTTTCACGAGCCTTGCCGAGCCCGGGTATCCCGACACGACGTACGACATCGTCGGCGTCGTGGCAGATACGAAATATGGCGATCTTCGTGAGCGGGCCTTGCCAATCGCGTTCGTGCCGGTAGAACAGCATCCCGTACCCGAACGATGGGCATGGTCCGTGCTCGCCATCAGGAGTACGGCTCCTGTCGCGCCGCTGACCGCGGATGTTCAGCGCATCGTCGCGGCCAACGGCCTCAAGAGCGACGTCGTGATGTGGCGGCTCGACGGGCAGATTCGTGACGGCTTGTTGCGCGATCGACTGATGTCGTGGCTGGCCGTCTGTTTTGGCGTGCTTGCGGGCCTGCTGGCCGCGGTGGGCATCTATGGTGTTACCGCCTACAGCGTTGCCCGCCGGACCAGTGAAATTGCCCTGCGGCTCGCTCTTGGTGCCAGCGCGCCAGATGTTCGTCGGCTGGTCGTACGGCAGGCGGCTCGCCCCCTTGCGGTGGGATTGGCGATCGGCGCCGTCGCGGCATCGTTGATGGGTCCGATGATCCGCGCTTTATTGTATGGGCTGGAGCCTGGCGATCCAGCGACGATGGCGGCCGCAGTCGTACTGTTGCTCTCGGTCGGCCTCGTGGCTGCGTGGCTGCCGGCCGTCCGTGCGGCGCGTGTGTCGCCTGTCGAGGGACTACGCGCCGAGTAACAGTCACTCGAACAGCGTCCGCACGTCATCCGCTTGCACTGGTCGTGCCTCGGACATGAGGCCCGCGCGCGCCGCGGCGAGACCCAGCACGTCGGCCGGTGAGAGACCAGCACGCCGCATCTCTCGAATGCCGGCGTCGCGATTCGACTTGCTCAATTTCACGCCGGCTGCACCGTAGAGCAGCGGATGATGCAGGAACACCGCCTGCTCGCGCCGCCCGAGCAGCCGCGCCATGCAGATCTGCCGGCCGGTGGACGCGAGCAGATCTTCACCACGGATGACCAGATCGATGCCGTGCTCGATGTCGTCGACGGTGACGGCCCACTGATACGTCCACTGACCGAGCCGGTCTCGGATGAGCACATCGCCTGACTGTTCCGCCGGAGACTGAATCTGCGGCCCGTGCGCTCCGTCGTCGAATCGCTCTTCGCCGGCGTCGATGCGGATCCGGAGACCAGCGGTACCGTCACGCGGCCATTCACGATCGCGACAGGTTCCCGGATAGCGCAGCTCGCTGCCGTCACCGCCTGCCTGCCCGATCTCACGCCGCGAACAGCGGCACGCATAGACGAGCCCCAGGTGGTCCAACTGGTCGAGCGCCTTCTCATACGCCGGCTGGCGATCGCTTTGACGGATCAGTTCCTCGCTGGAACCTTCATCGGGCGTCAGGCCGAGCCACATGAGATCCTCGAGGATGCCTTCCTCGTACGCGGCTTTCGATCGCTCGCGGTCGTGATCCTCTATCCGCAGCAGCACGCGTCCATCGAGCGCACGTGCGATGCCCCACACGTAAATAGCGTTGACGATGTGGCCGAGGTGGAGCCGTCCCGTGGGTGAGGGCGCGAAACGAGTCCGCGGGTGTGACGGCAGGCGTGCGCGAAGCGCGGCGAGGTCCACGGCCAATCGTCAGTCGTCAATCTGCAATCGTCAATGCCGTCATTTCCAACGGACGCCACTCTGGCTATAGTGTGCACGGCGTCCATCTTTATCGAAAGGTCATGTCATGCGTCTCAGCTCCACCCTGCTATTTGCCGCCGCGGTCCTGCTCCAGCCGTCGATGAGCCACGCCCAGGCGCCGGCACCCGCACCCGCCGAAGGAAACCGTGCCGTCGCTGATGGTGGCGTGTTCGTTCCCGGTTGGTCGGGCAAGGTCGACGCTACCGCGGAATCCAGCGGAGAGAGCGTCAAGAACGCGAAGTTGACCAAGGACGGCGACGTCCTGCACGTGATGACCGGCCCCGCGGTCACGTACTGGAATCCGGCGAACACGGCCTCCGGCAACTACACGGTCAAGGCGACGTTCACCGAGCCGAAGTACATGAACCTCAACGACCATCCGCATCCGTACGGCATCGTCATCGCGGGGAACGATCTAGGCACACCGCAGCAGAGTTATCTCTACTGTGCCGCCAATGGCAATGGCAGCTTCATCGTCCGCGGTTTTGGTCCCGAGCCGTTTCAGTTGAACGGACGCCGTGCCGAAGCGAACCCCGCGGTGCACAAGGCGGCGGGGAAGGATCAGCCCGTCACTCAGGAAATCGCAGTCTCGGTAAAGGGCGACAAGGTCGAGTGCGCCATCAACGGGACCGTCGTCGCCAGCTACGACAAAGCCACGCTGGTGACTGCGGGCAAACTGAAGTCGACCGACGGCGTGTATGGCATCCGCTTCGCCCACAACACTGAAGGAACGGTGTCGGGACTTACGGTCACGAAGAACTGATTAGGTGCGGCAGTCTGCCTATCCCCTTGCGACCGGGTAGCGCCTGCCGACGCCAAACGCCTTTGACGTGATCTTCAGTCCAGGTGCGGCCTGGCGTCGTTTGTATTCGTTGCGATCGATCAACGTGAGCACGCGCACCACGGTCGCGCGATCCAGTCCGAGTGCGGCAATCGCATCTGCATCGAGATGCCGCTCCACATACGCCTCGACGATCCGATCGAGGATGTCGTAGGGCGGCAGGCTGTCCTGATCCGTCTGGTTCGGGCGCAGCTCGGCGCTCGGCGCTTTCGTCAGACTGGACTCTGGAATCGCCGGCACGGCCCCGCGCCCGTTGATGTAGCGGGCCAGGCGGTACACGAACGTCTTCGGCACGTCACTGATGACTGCCAGGCCGCCGGCCATGTCGCCGTAGAGCGTGCAGTACCCGACGGCGATCTCGCTCTTGTTCCCCGTCGTCAGGAGCAGTGACCCGAACTTGTTCGAGAAGGCCATCAGAATGGCTCCGCGCACGCGGGCCTGCAGGTTCTCTTCGGTCACGTCGGGCGCCAGCCCCGTGAACGCCGGTGCGAGCGCGTCGAGATATGATTGGAAGACCGTGTCGATCGGCACGACTTCGTAGCGAATGCCGAGCTGCCGGGCGAGCGACTCCGCATCACGCAGGCTGTGGTCTGACGAATAGCGCGTCGGCATCGCCACGCCCGTGACGCGATCGGGGCCGAGCGCTGCGGCCGCAAGACTCGCGGTCACCGCCGAATCGATGCCTCCTGACAGGCCGAGCACGACCTTCGAAAACCCGCACTTCTGCACGTAGTCGCGAAGGCCGAGCGTCAGCGCCTTGAAAGCCTCTTCTTCAGGCGATGCACTGACATCGGCGACGCCGCTCGGAGGCACGGGTGCGCCGCCCTGTCCACCCACCGGAACGTCATAGACGAGAAAGTCTTCTTCGAAATCGCGACCGCGCAGGACCAACGTTCCGCTACTGTCGAATCCGAGCGAGTGCCCGTCGAACAGGAGCTCGTCATTGCCGCCGACCTGGTTGACATAGAAGAGCGGCCGGCCGTTCTTCACGGCTTCCTGCCGGATCATGTCGCGGCGGACGTCGCCTTTGCCGAGGTTGAATGGGCTCGACGAGATGTTGATCAGTACGTCCGCTCCCTGATCCGCGAGCTCGCAGACCGGGTCGCGTGCGTAGAGGCGCGTGGGCCAGAAATCACGATCGTTCCAGATCTCTTCGCAAATCGTGATGCCAAGCTTGAGGCCTTTGAAGTCGAGCGGGACCACGCGGGTGCCGGGCTCGAAATAGCGGTCCTCGTCGAAGACGTCGTAGGTCGGGAGCAGCGTCTTGTGGTGCATCCCGATCACGCGGCCGCGATGACAGAGCGCCGCGCTGTTGAAGAGCGGCTTGCCATCTCCTGCGGCGTTGCGCGTGACGCATCCAATCACCACCCCCGTGGCCTCGTCGGTCAGGGCAGCAACCCGATCGACCAGTGCAAGGTTTGCGTCGATGAAGCTGTCGTGGAACAGCAGATCGCGCGGCGGATAGCCGGTCGTCGCCAGCTCGGTAAAGGCGACGAGATCGGCGCCCATCGAACGTGCGCGAGCGACCGTATCGCGAATCGTCGCAAACGTCTTCTCGAAGGCGCCGACGGTGAAGTTCAGTTGAGCGAGCGCAAGGCGCATCACATCAATTTTATCGCGGCCGCGGACTCGTGTGAGGGGAGCCGCTCAATGCGGGCGGAGCGCATGGAGCGCAATCCCGGCAGCAACAGCGACATTGAGCGAATCTACCGCTGGATCGATTGGAATACGCACGTGGACAGTCGCGCGGTCCAGCGCTGCTGATGAGAGGCCGTCGAACTCCGCCCCCAGCAGCAATCCCACGCGGTCCGTCACCGCGAGCGAGCCCGCGGCGGTATCGAGGTCGATTGCGGCCGGCGCTGGCGTCAGCGCCACGAGCGTGAACCCGGCCGCTCGCAGCGCGTCCAGGCTCGACGGCCACCGATGGTCAATAACAAACGGCACGTGCAGCGCCGCTCCCATCGACGTGCGGATGGCCTTACGGTACAACGGATCCACACAGCGACGCCCCAGGACCACAC
>JBKPMA010000070.1:0-7519 GCA_046731935.1 Acidobacteriota bacterium | reverse complement strand
GTGTGAATCGGCTCGGGCGCATACAGGGAACCGGCGCTGTCAACGGCGGTCCGCAGCTGGCGGGTGCGCCGGGCCGCACGAATGGCAAGGCCGGCGCTGACCGCCGCGTGTACGGTTGGCGAATCGTCGGGATCTTCCGGGCCGTCGTGCATCGCTGCGCCAATGCGTTCGATCAGCTGTTCGAAATCCACATCGTCGAGTTCGGCCACCATGCGCTCGTGGCGGTGCTGGCGTTCGACCTCGAGCTCGTGGGACACGGCGCGCAGCGCGTCACCGGTTTCAGGAGCCTCCGCCTTGAGATCGCGGACGAGATCCAATGTGACGTCTGCCTCGCGCACAGGACCCAGCGCCTGCGTGACGCGTTGAAAGGCGCGCCGGAGCTTGCGGCCCCGCTTTGCCGGCGCGTGCACCAGCAGGACGGGGAGCGCTTCGCGCACGCGGCGGGACGCAACGCGGGCCTTGTGCACACCCGCCACTTCGCCGTCAAACGCTGACGGCAAGGCATCGGCAAGCGCTCGCAGCCGACGCGCTATGACGCGGTCGGGGCCGAACTGAGCGTTCATGATAGGATTTTCGACTGTTCTGAACCGAGACGCGGCAGAACCCGCGAACAAAACATTATATGCGGTCAGCGCGTCCGTGACCGCTCGGTTCGACGCCTCACGCACATTAACTCATGCGGCTTGCGGCCATCGACATCGGCACCAATTCGGTCCACATGATCGTGGTTCAGGTGAGGCCGGATTTCTCCTTTGAAATCATCGATCGCGAAAAAGAGATGGTCCGGCTCGGCGCCGGCGGACTCGACGGCCGGAGGCTCACCGACGCGGCGATGCGTGCCGCGCTGATGGCGCTTTCGAAGTTCCGGCGGCTCGCGGACTCGCACCGCGTGGACGAAATTCTTGCCAGCGCGACCAGTGCGACGCGCGAAGCCGAAAATGGCGGTGAATTCCTCGCCGCGATCCAGGCGGACACCGGCATCCGCGCAAAAGTCATTTCAGGCACCGAAGAAGCACGGCTCATTCATCTGGCCGCCATGTACGGCGTCAATGTCGGCGCGCGCTCGGCCGTCGTCATCGACATCGGCGGCGGTAGCGTCGAGATCACGCTCGGCAACGCCGACCGTTTGCGGATGTCGAAGAGCTTCAAGATCGGTGTCATCCGCCTCACGGAACGGCTCGTAAAGAGCGATCCGTTGACGGATCGGGATGAGCGGCGGCTCGTGCGCACAATCACCGACGCCATCGAGCCGTACGCCGGTGCGGTCGCGAAAAGCGGGTTCGCCCGCGTGATCGGCACATCGGGCACGATTCTCAGCCTCGGCCAGATGGCTGCCTTTCACGCCAGCGGGCACGAACCCAGCGAGCTCCGGAACCTCAGAGTACCCGCGGCCGAGGTGCATCAGCTGCGCAAACGCGTCGTCAGCCTCGACTTACGCCAGCGGCTGCGGCTGCCCGGCCTCGATCCGAGACGCGGCGACATCGTCGTCGCTGGCGCGGTGCTGCTCGATACGATCCTGCGCCGCCTCGGCGCCACCGAGTTGACGCTCTGCGATCTGGCGCTTCGAGAGGGCCTCATCCTCGATTACATCCAGAGGAACCGGACACAGATCGCGCAGGTCGATCGGTATCCCGATCCCCGGCGCCGAAGCGTGATCGAGCTCGCCGAACGCTGCCGCTACTATCCCGAGCACGCGCAGCAGGTCGCCCGGCTGTCGCTGTCGCTCTTCGATCAGACGCGCGGCATGCACGCGTTGACGGATCGTGAGCGCGAGTGGCTGGAATACGCGGCTCTGCTCCACGACATCGGCGGGCACATCAGCTACGAGAAGCACCATCGCCACTCGCACTACCTGATTACGAACGGGGATTTGCGTGGATTCGATCCAGACGAGATCGAAACCATCGCACTGGTGGCGCGGTATCACCGGCGATCGCCGCCGAGCAAGACGCACAGCGATTATGCGCACCTGCCGTCGGCGACGCGGCGCACGGTCCGCGTACTGTCAGCCATCCTGAGACTGGCCGAAGGACTCGACCGGAGTCATTCGTCTGCCATTCGCGACGCGATCCTCACGGATCGCACTGACGACTACCTGGTGCAGCTCAAGACTGATGGTGACGCGGAGCTCGAAGTGTGGGCGGCCCCCAAGCACGCGGGCCCCTTCGAGCGCATGCTCGGCAAACGGGTCACGTTCGCGTCCGCACCTCCTCCAGGCACGGCGGCCGCACAGGCGCCAGCCGCGGCGCCAGTCGAAAAATCTGCAACGAAGTCTGCCTCCGGCGCACCGTCCCGCAAGCGGCGAGCCCGTGTAACGCGGAATTAACATCGCGGTAACAGGCGCGAAATCCACGTTTTGTACGCTGTTCCCGTGCCCGAGCGGCCAGGGATGGCGCTCGCCGATCGGCCCGACCTCGTGTCGAGCCGAGGCCCGGTTGCGACGAGCGCCCAATGCCCACAGACGCCCCACCACTTCCGTCACTTGCCGGGCGCACACAGCCTGCCAGATCCGCTGAGGAGCTGCCGCCGGTCAAAGTCGACGTCGAACGGGTGAACTTCTATTACGGGACGAAGCGCGCGCTGCAGGACATCTCGGTGCAGCTCCGTTCGAATCTCGTGTCGGCGTTCATCGGCCCGTCCGGCTGCGGCAAGAGCACCTTCCTCCGCACGCTGAACCGGATGAACGATCTCATTCCCGGCACGCGTCTCGAGGGCACGATCCGCGTGGACGGTGTGGACATCTACAATCCCTCGCTGGACGTCGTCGGACTCCGGCGCCGCATCGGGATGGTCTTCCAGAAATCGAACCCGTTCCCGAAGTCCATCTTCGAAAATGTGGCGTACGGAGTCCGCTTGAACGGGCTGACGTCGTCGCGCGCCGAGCTCCATGCGCGCGTCGAGGAGAGTCTTCGGGCGGCGGCGATCTGGGACGAGGTCAAAGATCGCCTGCACGAGTCCGCGATGTCGCTGTCGGGCGGGCAGCAGCAGCGCTTGTGCATCGCTCGTGCGCTCGCGGTCCGGCCGAAGGTGCTGCTGATGGACGAGCCAGCCTCGGCACTGGATCCCATCGCGACCCAGCGCATCGAGGAGCTGATTTACGAGCTCAAAAAGACCTACACGATCGTGATCGTGACACACAACATGCAGCAGGCGGCGCGCGTGTCCGATTACACCGCGTTCTTCTGGATGGGTCAGCTCATCGAGTACGATCGCACCGACAAGATCTTCACCGCCCCGAGCCAGAAGCTCACCGAAGATTACGTCACGGGCCGGTTCGGGTAGATCGAGCGCCTGGCATGGAACGCGTCGTCCGGCACTTCCAGGAAGAACTAGGAACCTTGCAGTCGCGGCTGCTCGAAATGGGCGGTCTCGCGGAAGACCGCGTGCGCCGATCGGTGCAGGCGCTCGAGGATCGCGATCCCGATGCGATCGAGCAGGTCCTCAAAGGTGACGAGCCGATCAACGAGCTGCACATCGAGATCGACAACCGCTGCTTCCGGCTGCTGGCGCTGCATCAGCCGATGGCCGCCGACCTGCGCGCGATTGTCGCGGCCGTCAAAATCAACACCGATCTCGAGCGTGTGGGCGACCTCTCCATCAACATCGCCGAAGCCGCGACGCGCTACACGCTCCATCCTCCAGTCAAGAAGCTGATCGACATTCCGCGCATGGGCGAGATCGCCCAAGCGATGCTCAGGGACGCCCTCGACGCGTACGTCCGGCGCGACACCGCGCTCGCGCAGGCGGTCCTGAACGCAGACGACGAGCTGGATGCGCTGAAGACGCAGGTGTTCCGCGAGCTGCTGACCTACATGCTGCAGGACCCGAACACCATCGAGCCGGCCCTGGACCTCATCCTCATCTCGCGGCACCTCGAACGCATCGGCGATCACGCCACCAACATCGCCGAAGACGTGATTTTCATGGTGTCCGCCCGCGACGTCCGCCATCACGCGAGCGGCGCGTCGGCCGACCGAGCCCTCGACTGACGGCCGCACCGGCGGCTTGAACCGCTGCTCCAGCGGGCCATAGAATATTCTCGTGCCGTCCGTGCCGGAGCCACGGTGCGTCGTGTGCCGCAAGCGGCCGGTCGATCCTGCCCACCGCCCGTTCTGCAGCCAGCGATGCCGGCTGATCGATCTGGGGCGCTGGGCCGACGGAGGGTATCGAGTGGCCGGTGAGGCCGTGTCACCGGATCCCGACACCGTCGACGACCAGACGGATGAATCCTGACGCCCATCGCCTCTCCTGCGCGCATGCCTGACACGCTGACCATCATCGACAACCGCACGGGCAAGCGCTACGAGCTGCCTATCGAGCACGGCACGATCAGAGCGTCGGAGCTGCGTGCGATCAAGACCGATTCCGACGATTTCGGGCTGATGACGTACGACCCGGCGCTGATGAACACGGCCGCGTGCAAGAGCAGGATCACGTACATCGACGGCGACAAAGGCATCCTCCGCTACCGCGGGTATCCCATCGAACAGCTCGCCGAAGCGAGCTCGTTCATCGAGACCGCGTACCTGATTCTCCACGGCGAATTGCCGAGCGCGTCGCAGCTCGCGGGATTCACGCAGACCATCGAAGCGCAGCGCATGCCGCCGCCGGGCCTCGAACAACTGTTCCGCGGATTTCCAAACGAGCCGTATGCGATGGGCGTCCTGGCGGCGAGCTTCGCATCGCTGTCGACGTTCTATCCCGAGTCGCGCCGGATCTTCGAGGATTGGAACCGCACGCTCCAGATGCACCGCGTGCTCGGCCACGCGCCGACCCTGGCGGCCTACGCGTACCGCCACCGGCGTCATCAGCCCACCGTCCCGCCGTCGCCGAGTCTGGGGTACGTCCCGAACTTTCTCGCGATGCTCTTCGCCGAGCCCGGGAAGCCGTACACGCCGCACCCGGTGCTGTCGCGGGCGCTGGACATCCTGTTCGTGCTGCACGCCGACCACGAGCAGAACTGCAGCACGTTCGCGATGCGCGCCGTTGGCAGTTCTCATGCGGATCTGTTCACCGTCATGGCCGGTGCCGTGTCGGCGCTCTCGGGTCCGCTGCACGGCGGCGCCAACGAAGCGGTGCTGCGGATGCTCGCCGAGATTGGCCACGTGAACCATGTGCCCGAGTTCATCAAACGTGTGAAGGCGGGTGAAGGACGGCTCATGGGCTTTGGACACCGGGTCTACAAGTCGTACGACCCGCGTGCGAAGATCATCAAGCGGACCGCCGACGAAGTGTTCGAGGTCACGGGCAAGAACCCGCTGCTCGAAATTGCGATGGAGCTGGAGCGCATCGCGCTCCAGGACGACTACTTCGTGAAGCGCCGGCTGTATCCCAACGTCGATTTCTATTCGGGACTGATCTATCAGGCGATGGGCTTCCCGACCGACATGTTCCCGGTACTGTTTGCCATTCCGCGCGTCGCCGGATGGCTGGCGCAGTGGGAAGAGAGCCTGCTCGATCCCGATACGAAGATCACGCGTCCCCGTCAGGTGTACCTCGGGGCCGACAAGCGGGACTACGTACCCATGGCGAACCGTCCGTGAGGCGGCCGCTGGCGATCGCCGCCTTCGCGGTACCCGCTGCCCTCTCGGTCTGTATGTGGGCGGAAGGCGCCGCGGCCGCCTCGAAACCGCACGCTCAGTCGTCTTCTGTGCGATTCGCCGCCAGCCGCGCGTTCGAGCACGTGCGCCAGCTCACCGCCGTCGGCCCGCGGCCCTCCGGCTCACCCGCCATCGCCGAGACTCGCCGCTACATCTCGACGCAAATGGCCGCGATTGGCCTCACACCGATCGAGCAGCCGTTCGACGCGGCAACACCGCTCGGCACCGTGCACATGGTCAATCTGATCGCCCACGTGCCTGGCGCGACGCGCGAGCGGATCGTCATCGGCGGCCACTACGACACGAAGCTGTACCGGCAGTTCCGATTCGTCGGCGCCAACGACGGCGGTTCGAGCACCGCCATGCTGATCGAGCTGGCCCGTGCGCTCAAGAACCGGCAGAACGCCTTCACCCTCGAGTTCGTGTTCTTCGATGGCGAGGAAGCGACGCTGCCAGACTGGAGCGGCGATGACAATACTTATGGCAGCCGCCACTACGTCGAGGACGCCAAACGGACCGGCGCGCTGAAGGATCTGCGCGCGATGCTGCTGGTGGACATGGTCGGGGATCGCGACCTCACGATCCGCCGCGAAGAGCGGTCCACGTCGTGGCTGAACGACATCATCTGGACGTCAGCTGCGAAGCTGGGTCACACTGATGTCTTCGTCTCGCAGAGCACCAGCATCGAAGACGATCACCTCGCCTTCCTGCACGCAGGCGTCCCCTCCGCCGATCTGATCGACCTGGAATACCCAGCCTGGCATACCGCCGAAGACACGCTCGACAAAGTCAGCGCGAGGAGCCTCGAGGTCGTCGGCGATGTGATGATCGACGCGCTGCCCGCGATCGAAGCCAGGCTCAAGCGCCCCTGAGCCGGCCGCGCCCGCTCCACCACGTCCCTACACCCAAGCCCGCGGCCAACGCCGCGATCCCCGCAACAGTCGCCTCCCACGCGCATTGCACCGTGGCGCTGTGCATGGCGAGATCGATCCGTACGGGCCGCCGATCGGACGATGCATCGCGCTGCCTGGTGAACTGACGCGTCGCCTCGGCGATCCGCGCGTCGAACACACCATTCCAGACGATGAACGCGAAGAGGAGCGACAGCGCGATGGTGAGTCGTCGGGCGCGTCGGCGATCAGCCGGCATACCGGACTACGAGCGCCGTCACATCGTCGCTCTGGTCCGCGCCGGTCGTGAACGCCCGGACGCTGGCGAAGATCGTGTCGACGAGCTCGGTCACCTTCTGCGTGCGGTGGGATTCGACGGTCTCGAGCAGGCGCGATTCGCCGTATTCCTCCGAGGAGGCACTCATGGCTTCGGTCACGCCATCGCTGAACGTAATCAGCAGGTCGCCGGGCTGCAGCTGCACCGTCGCTTCCTCGAAGGTCGCGTGCTCGAACAGGCCCAGAATGAGCCCGCCCTGCTCGAGCCGCTCGACGGAGTTGGCACGCAGCAGGAGCGGAGGATTGTGTCCGGCGTTGCAATACGTGAGTGCGCCGGTCGGTCCGAGCACGCCGTAGAAGGCCGTCGCAAACCGCGCTTCGACCGAGCGCCGGATCAGCGCCTGATTCACCCGAGCCAGCGTCATGGCCGGTCCGCTGCCCGAGGACGCCTGCGACGCGAACACCCCCTGGAGCACGGCAGTGAGAAGCGCCGCAGGTGCGCCTTTGCCGGCGACATCGCCGACGGCAAAACCGAAGTCGCCACTGGGCAGATCCACGTAATCGAAGAAGTCTCCGCCGATGGCCCGGCACGGCACTGAGGCCCCGACCGCTTCGAAGTACCCACCGAGCCGCTGCGGCGGCGGCAGCAGGGCGCGCTGGATCTCCGCCGCGATCTTCATTTCCTGCTCGATGCGTGCTTTGTCGAGCGTCTCGCGATAGAGCCGCGCATTCTCGATGGCGACGGCGGCTTCG
>JBKPMA010000069.1:0-4935 GCA_046731935.1 Acidobacteriota bacterium | reverse complement strand
CGTGAAGATCAGTCCTCCCCACACCCGATCGAATTGCGGCGTCTCGCCGAACATGAACTGGTCCGTGACGATGAAATGCGCACGGTCGGGAGCGATGTCGGCGGGAGCCAGCACCAAGGTGATGCCAGTTTCGACGAGCTCACGGCTCTCTGCGACGCCGTAGAAATGCCCCGGTCGCAGGTATTGAATGAGCGGGACCGACGAGCGCAGCGACTCGCCCCCGAGTTCCAGCACGAAATGATCCGGCCTCAGCCCTGAGGCGATCAGGCGATCGAGGGCCAGCTGGCCTGCGGCGGTCACCGTGGGCGCAGCCGTCGTTGCGATGGAGGCCTCCGGATGGACCGGTTGCCCCGCGGCTGCCGCGCGAAGTTTTCCGTACGCTTCGAACGCGCCGTTGACCGGCCCCCCGTAGCGTAACGTCCCATGGTCGAGGAGATACGCGCGGCGGCAGATGGTCTGAACGGCGGCGGCCGAATGCGAGACAAACAGGATGGTGCGGCCGCGGTCCTGGAGCTCACGCATGGTCCGAAGACAGCGCTGTTGGAAGTCCGCGTCGCCCACGGCGAAAATTTCGTCGAGGAGCAGGATGTCCGGATCCAGGTGGACAGACACGCTGAATCCCAGCCGCATCTGCATGCCGGAGGAATAGTTCTTCAGCGGCTGGTCGATGAACTGCTCGAGCCCCGAGTACGCGACGATCTTGTCGTAGATGCTGCTGATCGCCTCGCGGGTCAGTCCATGGACCGCGGCTCCGAGAAAGATGTTTTCCCGTCCACTCAGCTCCGGATGGAAGCCGATACCCAATTCGATCATCGTGCCCACGCGGGAGCCCTTGGCGAGGAGAACGCGTCCGGTGGTGGGCCGGTGAATGCCGGCAATCAGCTTGAGTAGGGTGCTCTTCCCCGATCCGTTGCTTCCGATGATGCCGACCGACTCGCCGGCCTCGATTTCGAGCGTGACGTCGCGCAGCGCCCAGAACTCTTCTACGACCTCACGCTTCTGCCGATGAAACCAGCCCAGAAAGCGCTCCTTGACCGACCCCGCGCGGTTATGGCGCAGGTAGAAGCACTTCGAGACACTTTCCGCCCGCACAACGATCACGTTTAGAGCAGCTCCGTGAACTGCTCTTCGTGTCGCCGGAAAACGAGGAAGCCGATCAGGCAGGCCAACGCCGTGTAAGCACAGGCCGTGAGCCAGACCGTCGCGTCAGGCCACTGGCGATAGTAGAGACTCTGGTGATAGCCCAGCGCAAACGGTGTCATCGGGCTGAGGAACATCACCGCTCGGAGGGCCGAAGGCACCATCCTCGATTCGTAGATGACGGGTGTCATCCAGAAGAGGATTTGCAGCGCGATTTCCAAGAGGTGCCGGATGTCGCGGAAGAACGCGGTGAGCGTCGACAGGAGCAGCGCCAAGCCGACGCACATCAGCGTTTGCAGTACCACGAGAATGGGCCAGGCCAGCATCGACGGGGTCGGCGCGAGTCCGTAAAGCAGTAGCGCCACTGGCACCGCCGCCGCACAGGTCAAGACGAACTGGGCGAGGTTGAACAAGACCGCCGCGATAGGCAGGATGGCGCGCGGAAAGCACACACTCTTGATGAGGGAGCCGCTGTCGATGACGGCGCCAGTCGATGCAGAGACCGCGGCCGCGAAGTAACCCCACGCCAGGAGTCCCGAAACCAGATACAGCACGAACGCGGGCGTAGGGACCTTGAGGATGTAGCCGAATGCCACGGCATAGACGCCGACGACCATCAGGGGATTGACCATCGACCACAAGAACCCGAGAACGGAGCCCCGGTACTTGAGACGGAGGTCGCGCAAGACGAGATTTCTGAGGAGTTCCCGATGCGAGAGCCAGTCGAGCAGGCTCGGCGAGCGCATGGCGTCGACGAACACCGGTTCGTGGCCGGCCGCACTGAGATCGGACATGAGCGACTAGCGGGCACCTACCGAGTCGTTCACTGGGCGAGCCACCGAGACCCGCGCCAGGTCCGCGTCGACCATCTTGTGCACGAGGCCGCGGAAGTCGATTGACGGCTCCCACCCGAGCTCGCGGCGGGCCTTGGCCGGATTCCCAATCAGGTGATCGACCTCCGCCGGCCGCAGGAAGGCCGGATCCACTTCCACGTGCGCCTGCCAATCGAGGCCGACATGGCCGAACGCAGTCTCGACGAGGTCGCGGACCGAGTGGCTCTGGTTCGTGGCAATCACGAAGTCGTCGGCGCGCTCCTGCTGGAGCATGAGCCACATCGCGCGCACGTAGTCACCGGCAAAGCCCCAGTCACGCTGCGCGTCGAGATTCCCGAGCTTCAATTTGCTCGCCAGACCGAGCTTGATCCGTGCCACACCGTCTGTGACTTTGCGTGTCACGAACTCGAGTCCACGCCGCGGCGACTCGTGGTTGAACAGAATGCCCGACACCGCGAACAGGTTGTAGCTCTCGCGGTAGTTCACCGTGATGTAATGCGCGAACACCTTCGACACGCCGTACGGACTGCGCGGGTAGAAAGGCGTCACCTCGGTCTGCGGCACTTCGCGGACCTTGCCGAACATCTCACTCGACGACGCCTGATAGAACTTGATCGACGTGTCCACCTGCCGGATCGCCTCGAGGCACCGTGTCACGCCCTGCGCGTTGAACTCGCCGGTGAGCATCGGCTGATCCCACGAGGCGGGCACGAACGACATCGCGGCCAGGTTGTAGAACTCGTGCGGGCGCACCTCGTCGATCACCTTGATCAAAGAGAGCTGGTCGAGCAGATCGGCAGGACGGAGCGTGATCCTGTCGAGGAGATGCTCGATGCGCCAGAAATTCGCGGCACTCAGCCGCCGGACGACACCGGTGACTTCATACCCCTTGTCGAGGAGCAGCTCGGCGAGATACGAGCCGTCCTGACCCGTGATGCCGGTGATACAAGCGCGCTGTGCCATGTGTGTCGATGGATCGCCGCGCGTGGATCCCCAACTGATCGGAACGCGCGTGGCCGACTGCGTATGCTACCACGCGGCACGGCGGCCGCCAGGCCGCGCTAGCGCTGCAGCGGCGTCGTCTGACTGACTTTGGTGAGGCGCGCCGGCAGCGTCGCCGCCGCAAGAGCTGTCGGTGCTTCGAGCGGCTCGAGATCGATCGCCAATCGATAGACCGACAGGCCAAGCCGGCCGGCCACCCGCAGCACCTCATTGATTCGATCGTCGGTCAGCTTCCGTGTCGCGACGACGATTGCCGCGGCGCGCTGCGCGCGCGCGACGGCTTCAAGATCGGCGCCGGTCCCGAGCACGGGAACCCCGTGAATCAGCGTCCGCTGCCGCACCTGGTCATCGTCGATGAAGCCGACGACGCGCTTGCCCAGACGGCCGTTGGTCCGCAGCTCGCGCAACGCCAGCTCGCCACCGACACCCGCGCCGTAGACGAGAACGGGCGCTCCCGATCCGTCATCGCGGCGGACGGACTCGGCCAACGCGCGGATGATGCCGCGCGATCCGGTGAGTCCGATGATGGTCGAGCCCCAGGCGATCGCGACAACACCAAGGCTCGCCGATCCCATGTCGAACGCCATCCAAAGAACAGCAGCCTGCGTCAGTGCACCGAGGGTCACGCCAAGCGTGATGATGCGCGCCTCGTGCATGCTGAATGTCTGCCAGTCCGTCCTGTAGAGCCCGAATACCGCCAGCGGCAGCAGGAACGAGACGACGGCAATCGGTGCCGATCCGACATAGCCCTGGAACCACAGGACCCACTGGGGCGTATGCGCGTAGCGGAGCATGAACCCGGCGTAGTAGGCGAGGACGATCGCGAGGACGTCCACGAACACCCACAGCATCGCCCGCTTGTACATGAACTGCGTGGCGAGCGTGAACCGCGGCAGGCCGGCGATGCGGCCATCCTTCGGCACCTGCTCTTCGGGGTAGACCGACACGCTGCTCAGGAAAATGCCGAACAGCACGAGCGCCAGCAGACACATGCCGGCACTGAACCAGGCATACGAGAATCCCACCCGGTACAAACTGAACGCCAGGCCGCCGCTCGCGATCGAAATCGCATACAGGACCAGGACCGCCTGACGTTCGCTCAAGCCCACCGCCACGAGCCTGTGCGATGTGTGGTCCGCACCGCCCTGACTGAGACGCCGCCCCGCGAACCACCGGACGACCGAAACGAACGTCGTATCGAAGATCGGAATCGCGAGCACCAGCGCCGGGAACAACAGGATCGCGACGAGGCTCTTTGCGTACATCTGCTTCGTCGTCAGATTCAGCGCCGCCAGTACGAATCCGATCAGGAAGCTGCCGCAATCGCCCATGAAGATCGACGCGGGACTGAAGTTGAAGATCAGGAAGCCGGAGACCGCGCCGACGAACGCCGCGCTCAGCAACGCACCCGACTGATTGCCGTCCGAGAGATACAGGGCGAGGCGGAACAGCCCGGCGATGACGGCGATGCCGGCGGCGAGGCCATCCATGTTGTCGAGCAGATTCATCGCGTTCGTAATCGCGACGACCCACACGAGGACGATGAAGAAATCGACGGCCCACGGCAGTGACGGATTGAACCGGAAGCCCACCAGATAGAGCAGGACGCCGGCGCCAATCTGCGTCACGAGCTTCGATTGCGGTCGAAGTCCGATCACATCGTCGACCAGGCCGATGGTGAACATGCCGACCGCGAGCAGCGAGAGGCCAACCAGCTGTGGGGGGATGTGTGTGGATATCGACACCGCGACGGCGAGTCCGGCGAGGATGCCGATACCGCCGAACCGCGCAGTCGGCCTCCGATGCCAGCGATCCGCGCGCGGCTGCTCGACCCAGCCGAACTGAAGCGCGCACAGGCGAGCGCCCCACGTGGCAGCTGCCGCCACACCGAAGGCGACGGCGGCGACGATGAGGACGGAGGCCAGAGACGAGGAGATCACAGCGTGCTCAGGCACGGAGG
>JBKPMA010000068.1:0-5186 GCA_046731935.1 Acidobacteriota bacterium | reverse complement strand
CTTTGATGGACTCCAGGCCACCGAGCGTGAGGAGCGCCTGCCGCCTGGCCTCGTCTGGCTCCATGCCTGCGCGGAGGTGCTCGTCCATCAGCATGTGCACGTGGCTTTCGAGCTCGCTCTCGAGCTCCGCGTCGGGCTGCGCGGTGCGGCCGAACACACTGAGCACGCGCCGCAGGAACGCGCGAAGATGTCTCATGACGTGCTCCGCGGCGCGAAGAACCGCTCGATGATCGCGGTCGCCTGCTGCCACTCGCGGCTGGCCTTGCCGACGCGCGCGCGGCCTGCGCGCGTCAGCTTGTAGAACTTCGCGCGGCGGTTGTTGTCGGAGACACCCCAGTCCGCCACGATGGCCCCTTCCTGTTCGAGCTTCAGGAGCGACGCGTACAGCGTGCCGTAGTGCACGCGCAGCTGGTGGCCGCTGGTCTGCTCGATCCGGCGCGCGATCCCGTACCCGTGCTGCGGGCCCATCGTCTCGAGCGTTTTCAGGATCATCAGGGCCAGCGTGCCCTGCCAGACGTCTGTGTGGTCGCTCATATCTGTTTCGCATAGGAGCCTATGCGGCGACGTATGCGAAAGCAATAGGAACTCGTCAGCGCCATCTCAACCGTTCCAACTCGACCGCAAGGAATTCTTGGCTCTTCAAAAAATCTATGTATCCTCCGGTGCATCGCTTTCCGCTTTCGACGCACTAGCCACAGAAGGACGCAACTCATGCGATGGACTATGCGGTACGCCATTGCTGTGTTGGAAGCTCTGGCGGTTGTCGGCACGATCGGTTCCAGCCGGACTACAGCGCAGCAAGCTACGCCTCAAACCATAGACGAGTCGATCACGGTTACTGCAGAGTCGTTCTGCAGTGACACGAAGCTCCGTACGACAAACGCGCGCATCCGCTGGACCGTCCCCCGAGCGACGGCTGAGTCGCGCGGCATCACGAACCTCGCGTCGGCCACGCAGGTCATCGAAGCGACGGTCTACAAGAACGGCTTCGACAAAGACCTGATGGTCTCGCTGCCGGTCGGCCAGACAGCACTCGAGCGCCCGGTCGCGCCGCAGGTGCGCGGTGCGGGGCGGCCGCCGAGAGCCTTCCAGATCAGCTTGATCCAAGTCGAACGGCCTCCTGCGAATGTCGCAGCCGACGCGGCGCCGGAGATGACCGCGGTCGTCGAAGGCCTCGAACCTGGTGTGACCTACACGTGGCGTGTCGCCATTGCCGCCGCGTCAGGCCGCATCGTGTCGCCGACCGTCAACGTCCAGGCAAATGTGTGCCCTGCCGACATCGTCCGCAGTCCGGAAGTGCCGCCGAGGCGCAAGCCATGACCCGCCTGACCCTCGCTCTCGCGCTCGGCTGCTCGGTCCTCGCCACGAGTGCCTCGGCGCAGCTGTCGGTCACCTTCCGTGACATCAGCCCCGATCAGTCGAACAACTCCGATCCCGATGGCGCCACGGGCGGGCGCGTCAACAACGTCAGCATCGATCCAAGCAACGCGGCACGCGTGTACGCGGCGTCGGAATTCGGTGGCGTGTTCCGCAGCACCGATGGCGGCCTCACGTGGGCGCATCTCGACGGCCACGTCCCCACGGTGACGTGGGACGTGAAGGTGGATCCCACGAACTCGAACCGCGTGTATGCCACGTCCTTCTACGACGGGCGCACCAACAGCCGATCGGGAATCAACGTCAGCACTGACGGTGGCAACACGTGGACGCATCCAGCGACGGCCACGCCGCCTGCGAACTTCTGCCTGACGGACACACGCCGCACGGAGCTCGCCGCGTTCGGCATCGCCATCGATCCGGCAAACGCGAGCCACGTCTTCATCGGCACCAACTGCGGGCTCGCCATCAGCCTGAACTCCGGCACCACGTGGACCTTCGTCGATCCGACGCCGGGCGATCGGGCTGATGACGTCGGCGACGTCGTCGTGCACGATGGCGGCATCATCGACCTGTGCGGAGACGATGGGCACAGGAGATCGACCGACGGCGGCGCGACGTGGACGACGGCCGCATCGCAGCCCCTGCAGAGCGGCCGATGTTCGATCGCGGTGTCGCCAGACGAGTCGTACGTGCTCTTCGCGGTCGTCGGGACGTCGATTTTCGAAAGCGACAACGGCGGACAGACCTGGCCCGTCACGTATGCGAATCCGGCGGCGCAAGGCCGCATTCCATTCCTCGCGACGAACAAGCGCGCGGGGCAGAACTACGACCTGTGGTTCGGCGACGTCAGCCTCTTCCGCGGCGCCTGCACCACGCCGAATCCGGCCAACCCTGGAGGCGCTCAACGCTGCGCGGCGTCGGGCTCGTGGGCCGGAGGGTTCACGCGCAGCAACGGCGCGCACGACGACTCTGGATCGATTGCCTTCGTACCGGGAGTCGCAAACAACGCATGCCCCGCGTTCTTCTCGTCTGACGGCGGGGTCTTCCGGAACACGCTGAACGCGAGTCCTGCCTGCCAGACGCCAGCCTGGGCGCAGCCCACGGTGACTCCGCACGCCTTGTGGGAGTTCTCGTTTGCAGGTGTGTCTCGGCCCGGCTCGGCAACCGAACACCTGTACATGGGGAACCAGGACAACGGGACCTTCGGTGCGACCAATGGCGGTGGTGCGTCCGTCACCTGGAACAACGAACGATGCTGCGATGGCTTCGACGCCAACGGCGATGCCACTCGCGGCCTGACGACGGTGTGCTGCTTCGGTGGGGGCCGGGCGACGCGCCTGTTCATCAGCGGCGCGGGTCTCAGTGGCGCCTCACCGGAGATCAACACGTACCCGACGGGCAACATGCGATCGTTCGAGCAGCTCGAAGCGATCGTCAACTTCGCCACCGATCAGTACGCGGTGGCGAGCACGTCGGGTGTCTTCGTCACGACCAACATCGGCGCATCACCCGTCGTATGGGCGCAGCTCGGCGCCTCGACATCGCCCGGAACGACATGCGGGCTGCAGCTTTCCACGAGCGGCGGGACTCCGACGTTCTTCGTCAAGAACGGCGGCTGCAATGGAGACCGGTCCGCGTCGCTCTTTCGACACGCCGGATCGGGCACGAGCGGCACCTGGCAGCAGGTACCCACGCCAGGCGGCACCGGCGGCTTTGGTGTGTTCGCCGTGGATCCCAACGATCCGAACCGAATCATCGCCTCGCACCTGCGCGGCTCGCTGCTGCCGCCAGAGATGGTGATCACCCGGAACGGCGGCACGACGTGGAGCGCGCTCCCTGCACTCGACGGGCTGATGACGGGCGGCGGCGTGTTTCCGTACCAGAATGTCAGCGGCCCCACCTCGTTCGCGTCGTTCAGCGGATATCCGCAGCCGACGCTGGTCGCGTTCGACCCGTTGGACCCTGACATCCTCGTGGCCGGCGGCGCCGATTCCGGCGTGTTCATCAGCACCAACGGCGGCACACGCTGGCAGCTGGTGACCGATCCGATCGCACCGGGCACGTCGGGGATTCCACATATTCCGCGGCCGTACTACGCACATTTCGACCACGATCCGCCGGGCGGCGACATCAACCTGTTCCTCGGCACGCGAGGACGCGGGGTGTGGCGTCTGACATTCAAGAAGGTCGACATGCCGGAGATCTCGGTGCCGGCGCCGCCGACCTTCGAGGCGTCGTGCCTCGGCGACTCGCCGCACGGATCGTTGAAGGTCTGCAACCTCAGCGCCGGGAACCTCGTCATCGCCTCGATCACATCGTCGAACCCGGAGTTCGCGATCGTGCCTCCGTCAGGCGGATTCCCGGTCACGGTGAGTCACGACTTCTGCTTTCCGTTCGACGTGGTGTTCACGCCCACGTCGCCGGCAGCCACGCACACGGCGGATCTGACCATCACGAGCAACGATCCCGACTTCCCCGTGCTGCACGTCGCCGTCACGGCGACAGTCGGACAGGCTACGGTGGTCACGATGATCGCGGACACCGGCAACTTCGGTCAGCTCTGCCCGGCTCCACACGCATTCAAGGATCTGCCGATCACTGTCAACAATCGCGGCACGTGTCCGCTCCTCATCACCGGCATCGCATCGTCGTCGCCGGATTTTCAGGTCGCGCAGGTGCTGACGTTCCCGATCAAAGTCGCTCCTGGCGACAACATCGAAGTGCCAATCCGGTTCCAACCGACGACCGCAGGCGCGAAGTCGGCCACGATCACCTTCTCCACGAACGATCCGGCGGCGCCCGCGAAGGTGGTATCGGTGAACGGCCTCGTGCCGCCCGACTACGAGTGCACGCCTCCGTTGTTCACTGCGATCGACGGCGCGATCGGCCCGACGTTCGGCAGCGCGCAGACTGGCAACTACATCGTGGATACGGCCGGTCACTACCTGCAATCGTTCGGTCCCGGACGCCGTTGGGGCGTCCAGCTGCAGGGGCAGTACGCGTTCTACTCGGGGCGTCAGGACGGGCAGCTCGACGCGAGCCTGCTCTACCGCCATGGTCTCTGGCAGGCAGGCGTTGGCGGGACCTTTGGCGTCGCGAATCTGCGGTCGGAGCTCGAATCCGGTGCTCTGAACGAGGTCGCGGTGAGCCTCGACGCGCTGTTACCGAATATCCGGTTCGGAGCGTTCGCCACGAAAGGCCTCAAGGAGACCGACGTGGTCGGGGCCTCCGAGAGCCTGGGACCGATCGTGCCCGGAGGCACACCTCTTCTGGTGCATGAACGGGTGCTTCACACCGTCGATTCGGTGGGGGGCAGCGTGCAGCTGAATCTCGTCCCGAATGTCTGGTGGCTGGACGCGAACGCCGCGTTCCTCAATCGGCACGCGCCAGGCGCCAGCAACAAGGCGGGAGCGAATGTGCGCGTCTCGAGACAGGTGCTGCCCTGGCTGGTAGCGATGGCGCAGCTCGACGTGAATGAGAGCTTCGTCGGATCCTCGAACGTCGGCGCGGTGACGTTTGGCGTGACCATCGGCCGGTGGCCAAAGCCCAGGGATTGGTCGAACCCCGTCAACCCGCTCGGCGCGCTCGTGCCCCGCATGCACTACGAAGTGTTCGACCGCTTGCGGTAGAACACCGTAGAACAGGAGGTGGGCCTGCTTCAGTGGGAGCAGGCCACCTAATTCGCGCCCCAGCGTGTCCCTTTGAGGAACACGACGAGATCTGCGAGCTCCGCCCGGGACAATTGATCGCCGAAGCCGGCGGGCATCATCGACGTGGTGCCCGGCTCCATGTTCGCGATGGTCGTC
>JBKPMA010000067.1:0-4882 GCA_046731935.1 Acidobacteriota bacterium | reverse complement strand
CATCCAGTCGCGGTGTACAACCTGACGCTGCTGGGTGCGTTTGTCGCGAGCGGCGTCGCCGCGTGTCTGCTCGTCACGCACCTCACGGACTCGTTTGCCGCCGGTCTGCTGGGCGGCGTCATCTTCGCGTTTTCACCGCATCGGTTCGAGCACTTCGATCACCTCGAGCTGCAGTTCGCGTTCTGGATCCCGCTCGCGGTTCTCGCGTGGCATCACGCGATCGCCCGCAACAGGGGCTATCTCGCCGTGGGGGCGCTCGCGGCGGGTCAGGTGCTGAGCAGCATCTATCACGGCATGTTCCTGTTGCTCTGGCTCGGCGTGTTGACCGCGGTGCGCTTGCACGCGACACCGCGTCGGGCGGTGCAGGCCGGCGCGCTCATCCTGGCCGTGCCGCTCGTGGTCATGGCGCTGTACGCCGTACCGTACATGCGCAGCCGCGCCGATGTCGGCGAACGTGGTCCCGCGGAAGTGGCGGGCTACAGCGCAGTCCCGACGGATTTTCTGAGTGCGCCGCGCAACAATCGGCTCTACGGCTGGACAGCCTGGCTCGGGGCCAACGAACGCCACCTCTTCCCCGGCGTCGTCGCACTCGCCTTGCTGGTCGTCGGTCTCTGGCCTCCACTCGATCGCACGCGGATGGTGCACGCGGTCGGCCTCGCGCTCGCGCTGGATCTCACGCTGGGATTCAATGGCGGCTTGTATCACCTGTTGTACGGCTGGGTCCTGCCGTTCCGCGGCTTGCGGGTGCCGGCGCGTGCCGACATCCTCGTACTGCTGGGCACGGCCGTGATCGCCGGGTATGGCTTGACGCGGATCACGCGCACCATCCACCGGCCGCGTCTCGCGGCGGCGGTGAGTCTGGCGGTCGTGATCGCCGCGTCCGTCGAGTGCCTGGCGGCGCCCCGGCTGATTCGAGTGCCGACCAACATCTCGGTCTGGTACGGCGCGCTGCGGGACCGCCCCGGCACGGTCATTTTCGAATGGCCCGTGACGGTGCCCTGGCGCCTCTACAACATGCTCGACGTCGAGTACATGTACCGCTCGACACGACATTGGCAGCCGCTCTTGAACGGATACAGCGGCAACTATCCGAATTCCTATATCGGGCTGCTGTATGACATGCGGTCGTTCCCGGACACCAAGACGATCGCCGAGCTCCAGCAGCGTGGCGTGACGGTGCTCGTGCTGCACGAGGAGCAGGGCTCGCGGCCGTCGTACACCTATGCCCTCGAGCGGCTCGTGCGTGATCCGTCGATCAAGGTCATCGCCGAAGATCGGGAAGACGGACGCCGGGTCGCGTTCCTCGAGCTTCTGCCGGCGGCCGCGCGCGCGGACTGATCGGTCTTCGGTCTTCGGTCTTCGGTCTTCAGGCTTCAGGCTTCAGGCTTCAGGCTTCAGGCTACGGGCTACGGGCTACGGGCTACGGGCTACGGGCTCCGGACTTACCATCCTTCCGTCGCCACTCGTCACACCAACTGATCGCTGCGTCGGTAGGTACCCATAGGGCTTCGGTTCAGGAACCCGACGCCGACCAGCATGTGCAACGCCTGCAGTACGTTCACGACCGGCAGCGCCCACAGGCGCGCGCCTTGCTCGGGTGTCAGCACGAGCCCCGGCATTTCGCGGTACTCGTCTTCGATGCGGCGGATGATCGCGGCGTCGCGGGACAGCGTCTGTGTAACCAGCATGAGGCACCTCGGCACAGTCGGTGTTGTGTCGTTTCCTCATTAGACGCGCGCGTGCGCTGAGAGTCGTTAAACCAATGTCAAGAATGTGCGACGAAGCCGTGAATCATCTGCACGTCAGAGCCTCCAACGATGCGTCGGTTCGACGTGAACGTTCACGTCGCCCACCGCGCGCTCGCGGTTCAGCTTGCATCGGATTACGCGTCTTCACCTTCTAACGTTTTTCAGTCGGTCGAAACCTGTAATGAAGAGTGATATCGTGCGGCGACATGTTGACGACGAGAGTGCGCCGCTGCGCGCTGGCCGTCGCGCCGATGGTCGTCTGGCCAGCGGTCGCGTTTGGACAACAGGCACCCGCACAACCGCCGACCGTGCAAGAGCGCGTCGAGGTCGTCGCGACACGCATTCCTGAACCTGCCGCCGAAGTCCCCGCGCCGATCGAGGTGTTCACCGCACAGGAGCTCGCCGACCGCGGCGCGCGCGATCTCGAGTCGGCTCTCGCGCTCGCCACTGGTGTGACCATCGCGCCTGGCGGTGACGGCGGCCCGGCCTCGTCGGTCCCCGAGTTCTGGGGACTCAAGGAGTTCGACGCATTTCTCCTCGTCGTGGACGGCGTGCCGTGGGGCGGCGCATTCAATCCGGCGCTCTCGACGCTCAGCCTCACGGACGTCGCGCGCATCGAAGTGCTGCGCGGACCGGCGCCCGTGACATACGGCGCCACGTCCTTTGTCGGCGTTATCCACGTCGTCCACAAAACCGCGGTCGAGACGTCTCGCGCGGTCAGCGCCCATGCCGGATCCTTCGGCAGCGGCGGCGTGGTGGCGGCTCTGCCCTTCTCGTTCGGCGGCTTCGACTCGCGGTTGACGGCGGATGTCGACCGGCAGGGGTACAAAGACGACCGCACGTCGTTCACTCGCGCGCACGCGCTCTGGCGCAACACGCGCAACGTGAGCAACGGGCACTTCTGGTTCAACGTGGATGCGACGTGGCTCGATCAGGATCCCGCCAGCCCGCACCCGCGAGTCGGACAGTCGCTCACACCCCTCGTGCCGCTCGACGCAAACCAGAATCCCGATGGCGCGTTCCTGAACGAGAAACGGGCTGCCTTCATGACGGGGTTCGATCGCAAAGTCGGAAGCGCCGACTGGACGTTGACGGGGTCGTTCTCACGAAGTGCCCAGGACGTGCTCCGCGGTTTCCTGAATACCCTCGAGGACACTGAAGACAACGCGACCGGATTGCACGAGCAAATCGACCTCACGGATGTGTACGTCGATACGCATTTTGCCTGGACGCTGTCGCCGAAGACCCGTTTCATTGCAGGCGGCGACTACCTGCTCGGCGTCGGTGATGCGCGCGGGGCAGACTTCGACTACGACGCACCTCTGAACGGCGTTCCCGTGCCGCAGGCCGTCGTGCCGACGGACCTCGACCTCCACATCGAGGACCACCGCAACTTCGCGGGCGGGTATGGGATGCTCGAGTGGCATCCGACGTCGCGCCTCCGGATCGACGGCGGCCTTCGGCTGAACGTCACCAACGAGGTCCGCGGCGGCGGTGAGGGTGAGGGCGAACAAGCCGGCGAAGAGGAGCACGGTGACACGCACGTGCGTTTGAGCGGCAGCGCGGGTGTCATGTTTGATGCATGGTCACGGGGCAGCGACTCGGTCCGTCTCTATGCGAATTACCGTGACACCTTCAAACCTGCGGCCTTCGACTTCGGTCTCGGCGAAGCCGAGGAAGGTGAAGCGGGTGGTGAGGGCGAGGCCCTGCTCCAACCAGAAACAGCACGAAGCGTCGAAGGCGGGATGAAGTCTCGTTGGATGGACGGACGGCTCGGCGTCGACGTCTCGGCGTTCCTCATGCACTTCAAGAATCTGGTCATTCCGCAAGCCGTCAACGGACTGCCCGCACTCACCAATGCGGGCACCGAGCAGTTCGCCGGGCTGGAGACCGGCGCGTCGATGCAGTTCGCGCATGACGTCACCGCGCGGGCGACCTACAGCTTCCACGACGCGACGTTCGAGGACTACCTGACGGAGTTCGATGGCGTGCCCACACAGCTCGCGGGCAAGCGGCTCGAAATGTCGGCGCGGCACCTCGCGTCGGCTGGTGTCCTGCGAGCTCCAGCCCGTGGAGTACTCGCGGGCGTCGAAGTCGGATACGTCGGAAGCCGCTATCTGAACAAGCGGAACACGGCGCTGGCGGATGGCTACGGAACCTTCGGCCTCATGGCCGGGTGGCGGGCTCCGCGATGGGAAATTCGGCTCGATGGCCGCAATCTAACGGACGAGCGGCCGCCGATCTCCGAAAGCGAGCTCGGCGAGTCGTCGTACTACCGACTGCCTGCCCGCACGATCGACGTCACGTTCACGACGCGATTCTGACCGCCGTAAGCGCGCGCTCGAGCACGCGCAGGCCTTCGTCCAGAACGTCCAGGGGCGTCGTCAGCGGCATCAGGAACCGGATGACATTGCCGTACGTCCCCGCCGGAAGCAGTAAGAGCCCGTGCGCCCGCGCATCGGCCACGATTGCGGCCGTCTCTGCGACCGCCGGATCCTTGGTGACACGATCGCGCACCAGCTCGATCGCCAGCATCGCGCCGAGGCCGCGCACTTCACCGATCAGGGGCACTCGCGCAGCAAGATCGTCGAGCTGCGTCCGCAGGCGGGAGGCCAGCCGGTCCACGTGGCCGCTGGCCAGCGTCTCCTCGATGATGCGGATCGCCTGAAGCGCCGCCACGGCCGCCAAGGGATTTCCCCCGTACGTGCCGCCGAGCGCGCCCGGTTGGATCGTGTCCATCAGATCCGCCCGGCCGACCACGGCGGCGAGCGGCATCCCCGCCGCAAGCGACTTCGCGACGGCCATCAGGTCTGGCGTGACACCAAACGTCTGACAGGCGAACATTGCGCCCGTGCGCCCGAATCCACTCTGCACTTCGTCGATGATGAGCACGATGCCGTAGCGTGTCGCCAGCTCGCGCAGCTCCTGAAGGAACGACACGGGCGCGACAAGGAAGCCGCCTTCGCCGAGTACTGGTTCGACGACGATGGCGGCCAGATCTTCGGGCCGGACAATCGTCTTCAACGCGTGCTCGACCGAGCCTTCGACGCCCTGCCCGCGGTACGGGTAGGGAAACGGCAGCCGATAAATTTCTGGAGCGAACGGTCCCAGGCCGGCTTTGTACGGTACCGCCT
>JBKPMA010000066.1:0-13830 GCA_046731935.1 Acidobacteriota bacterium | reverse complement strand
CCTCGGCACTGGCTTGCTTGGATTGCTGGTTCGCACCCGTCGACGACGAACGAACGGCAGTCGATAGCGTGGTGCCGGGGGTGGGAATCGAACCCACACGACTCTTGCGAGTCCCGGGATTTTAAGTCCCGTGCGTCTGCCAGTTTCGCCACCCCGGCGTTCGCCGCTCAGTGCTCTTTGTCAGTGTCCAGAGGCAGCCGCCGAACGACACTCCGCACCTAACAGGTGTTTCCGGCCGCTCACGGTCAGGTACTGCTTCACGCGCGCCGTAAACGTCTGGCTATCGTAAGGCACTTCCGCGAACGCATTTCCGTCCGCATCCCGCGCATCCTTCAACGGACCCGCGGACACACCGAGCGCGAGCTGCACCGAATCGCGCTTCCCGGCAGACGCCATGCTCTCGTCCGTATAAAACACCGTGACCGTCACCTGCCGATGGTCCGGCAGCGCGAAGTCCCGAGTCGTGAGCTGCTCCTCACCCACCGTCGTCGAGAACGTGCCGAGCGCCGTTTCGGCTCGCGCGGCCAGCCGCCGGAGCTCGTCTTCGGACGCGCCCTTCTCGAGAGCTTTCTGTGCAGCCAGCGCCGCGTCCACGTCAACGAGATACACCTCGCAGGTGTCGCCAGTGGCGGGCGGCTTCCCTGCCGGCGCCTGCAATAACAATCCAACCGCCGCGATGAGGGTGACCATCTCCAGACCTCCGAACCAATGAGGGCTCGCGGCCGCGGCGAGCCCGCAGTATGCCGTACAGCGCGGCGGCACTGGTATAGACGGTCGGGTCGTTGTGGCGTTGCGGATCCGGTGCCCCATCGGGGCATGCCTGGACGGACCCCCTCAACGGCGCCCCCTGCTCATTGGAGCCCGATCGGCCGAAAATCACGAGTAGCGGCTCATGCGCTAGTTCGCTAGCATGAGCCCGGCCGGCCAGTAGGCCGCCTACGCCACCTCTCGTTCGACAGACGGAGCAGACGACATGGTCAGAAGGATTGCGACGACGGGCGCGGCGATCGCGCTAGTGGTTGGTATCGCGTCGGCGGCGCCCGCTCAAGACTGGGGGTACGGCCCGACCCCGCGCGACGGCGCGTGCTTCTACAAAGACACCAAGTTCCACGGCGAGTTCTTCTGCGTCGAGTCCGGCGACAGCATCCGCCACATGCCGGACGGGATGAACGACAAGATCACGTCGATCCGACTGTTCGGCAGCGCGACCGTCCAGGTCTATCAAGACAGCAAATTCGAAGGCCGCTCCACGCGCTTCGATGACGACGTCAAGGATCTCCATCACGAAGGCTGGAACGATCTGATTTCGTCGATTCGTGTCGAAGGACGCCGACATGGCGGCCACGGCGGTGGTTATGGCGGCGGCTACGGGAATGGCAACGGCTATGGCAACCCGGATCAGATTATCCGTCGGGCGTATCAGGACGTCCTGCACCGGGAGCCCGACGACGCCGGCATGCGCGTCTATCGGAGCCACATCATCGATGATGGATGGTCCGAGAACCAGGTACGCGACGCGCTCCGGAACAGCTCGGAGTACCGCCAGCAGAACACGATGACCTACGCCAAGGCGCAAGAGATCGTTCGCCAGGCCTACCTGAGCACGCTACGGCGCGAGCCCGATTCCGGCGCCCGCAACTACGTGACCAAGGTCATGAACGACAAGTGGACGCAGGGGGACGTCGAGAGAGAACTCCGAAAGAGTCCCGAGTATCGCAAACACTAGATCGGTCTGCGGTCTACGGTCTGCGGTCTTCGGAGATCGGCTTCGCCGGGGGACAGGGACGACGGGACCACTGCCCCCGGCGCTACATCGGGAGCAGCGGCCGGTCGACATTTGGTTCAGTAGTTCGTGGAGCCGGGGTCATTCGGCGAACAGCTCCAATGCACCCCGGCCGGCGCACTCACCTACTCCACCCTGAGGTGCTGCGCGCCTGCGGCAAGTGCCCGGCGCGCGCCCTTCCACCGAAACTCCCCCGTCACACCCGCAGGCAGTGTGATGTCGGCCGTCAGTCCTTTCGGGGTGCGTTGATAGCGAACGACGATCTCGCCAAGTGGATGCGGGTGGCGCGCAGACACACGCGAGAGCGGCCCCAGCGCGGGCGCGATCAGAACCGTTTTGAATCCGGCGGACCCGGGCTGGATCCCGGCGACGACCCGCAGGAGATCGAGCGCCGGATGCGCGCTCCAGGCATGGCAGTCGGATCGCGAAGGCTCGGGGTGCTCCGCCCACGTCGTCAATCCCTCGGCGAGCATGGTGCGCCAGGGCTGCAACAGGTCCACGTAATTCTCCGTGGCCTTCACGGCCTCGAGCGCCCGCGCCAGATAGAAGCGGAAGTAGAACGTCGCGGAGGGGATCTCCTCGACCGGCCACGCGCCGCCAGGACCTCCTGAGACCGAACGTCCCGCGGGATGCTTTGCAATCGCCAGCACGCGTTGCAGGACCTGCGCCTGCGCAGCCGCTGGTACGACGCCCTCCAGCAGCGCGACGATGTTGACGGGATGGCTCCAGCTGCGGCGAGCGGGCGTATCGGCCATCAAGCCGTGGCTGGGATCCCATAGTGTCGCCGCTGCGGCGGCGGCACGATCCGCCGCAGTGCGGTAGGCCGAAGCACGCGCCGGAGTTCCCACAGCATCCTCGAGCTCCGCGGCGCGCCGCAGCGTCCCCAGAAACTGCATCGTCACCACACCGGAGGCGCCGTCTGGATCCTGGATCTGCTCTTCGAGCACCGTTCCGGTGTCACCGTGCACCCAGAACGGCAGGTGATCGAGAAAGCCGTCTGATCGTTGATGCGCGAGAAACCAGTCCAGCACCGCGCGAGTTGCGGGCAGACGGTCGGTCACGAACGCGCGATCGCCCACATACATCCAATGGTCGTGGACCATCTCCACGAAGAAGAGCGCGTAGGGCGGGATGTACTGCAACTCCGCCGTCGGGTACCGGCTCTCTGTGATGCCGTCGGATCGCCGCGACTGATCGAAGAGCACCATCGCACGCCGCGGGAGGCGGTCGTCGCCGGTCATCGCCATCGAAATCAGCGCGTCGACGCGCGTGTCGCCGACGTATTGCAGCTGCTCCCAGTAGGGCGCGTCCATGTAGGTCTCGTGCGCGGCCAGACGCGCCGTCCGCCAGCTCACGTCGAAGATCTTCTGCAGCTCCGGATCGTCACTGTCGAATTGGGCGCGGAGCGTGAAAGGGAATCCTGTGAAGTGGCCCGACAAGCGATCGATGGTCAGTGGCTCATCGCCCGTTTTGACATCGATCTGCAGAAATCGCCACGTGCGGAACCACAGTGGCTCGAAGACCCTGCCTGCGGCTCCATCGGCGATGTACTCGTCGAAGAGGCCGAGGATGTTCTTGCCCTCGATCTCGTTCCGGTTGCCTTTGGCGCCGCTCTTGTCGAACAGTGCCTCCGCGTATGTCAGGCGCACGGTGGCGCCGCGTCCACCGCTCACGACGAGCTCGGGATACGCGTTGATGAGCTCACGGCGGTCGAGGAGAATGCGCGCAGCCGTCCGTGCTGGAATGCGCGCCGATCCGCCTGATGGAAACCCCAGTTCGATTGTCGCGCCGTCTTGACGGACCACTCTCCCGGCCGGCACCGACTCGTACGTCATCGCCGGCAACGGGCTTGGCACCAGCAGCCATCCCTCGGGCGACAGCATCCAACCCGGGCCGCGGCTGATCGAGCGCGGATGCGCGCGGTTCAAGGCGACAGCGCTTACCCAGCTCCCGCCTGGGGCGTCCATACGATCCCACTGCCAATCGAACGCCGAGGCCGTGCGGCGCTCGCCGGGTCCCGCGGCGTAGTAGAAGCGTGCACGGATTGCCGCCAGCGCGTCAGGATTCACCGCGTGGCCGCGCTCGATCTCGGCCTGCCACGAGGCGTTCGTGTCCCACACGCGCGCCGCATCATCGTTGCCTTGCAGAAGGAATCCGGTACGCCGAGACATCTGCGCCATGGGCGCATCGACGCCGAAGTTCCAGACCGTGGCGGCCACGATGTTGGCGCCCGCCGTGAGGTACGGCGCCAGGTCATAGGTCTCGTACTGCCAGTTGAGGACGTCGCCTCGCGCAGGTCCAGTACCGACGCGCCGTCCGTTGACGTGAAGGAGGTAACGATTGTCGGCAGACACGTGCACGACGACGTGCGACGGCACCGATGTGAGATCGAGGATCTTCCGGAAATGATAGACACCGGCGTCTCGCGCGGGCGCATCGGGGGCGGCGATCCAGGATGCCGGCCACTGCCGTTCCTGCAGGTCGGTTGCGACGGTTGGTACGGCGCCGGGCTGACGAGCGGTTCCGGGGACAGGCGCGGTCAGCGCGACCACCGCACACGCTGCGACAAAGTGGCGGGCGGACACGGGGGAACTCTATCAGGCTACAGGCTGCAGGCCTCAGGCTTCGGGCTGCAGGCTGCAGGCTTCGAGCTATCAGTCTTGCGATAGACTTGGCGCCCATGCGCCTCACACTTGCCACGCTCCTTCTCGCTTCGACCCCGATGGTTGCCTTCGCACAACAGGGCGGTCAGCCTGCCCCCGCATCAGCGATGCCATACAGCACGTCATTCGCGTCCGACTCCCGGTGCTTCGAGCTCCGCACGTACTACGCCAATCCCGGCAAGCTCGAGGCGCTCAACACGCGCTTCCGCGAGCACACCAACGAACTGTTCAAGAAGCACGGGATGACGATCATCGCGTTCTGGATGCCGGTCACTCCCCCGGCCGAGGGCGCAGGCGGCACGTTGATCTACGTGCTGGCGTACCCGAGCGTCGAGGCGCGCGAAGCCGCGTGGAAGGCGTTCGGCGATGATCCCGACTGGAAAGCCGCGCGCGATGCGTCCGAAGTCAACGGCAAGCTCGTCGCCAAGGTCGATTCCGTCATCATGAAGGCGACCGACTATTCGCCGATGAAGTAGGCGGCTGCAGCCCGTAGCCTGCAGCCTGCAGCCTTGAAATCTTCAGCCACCGCCCGGCGTCTTAGTCTTGGAGGAATGCCACGTGAGCTGGTTCAGCAAGAAAACCCTGACCGTCCCCACTGCCGCCGAGTCCCTGCCGGGCCGCACCGAACGGATGCCCGTCCCTGCGAAGCACACGGTGCTCGGGCATCCGCTGACGGGACCGTTTCCGGAAGGTATCGAGCTCGCGCAGTTCGGGATGGGATGCTTCTGGGGAGCCGAGAAACTCTTCTGGAATGCGCCGGGCGTGTATACGACAGCAGTCGGATACGCGGGCGGAGCCACGCCGAATCCGACGTATCGGGAGGTCTGCAGCGGGTTGACGGGACACACGGAAGTTGTGCTCGTCGCGTTCGACTCACGCAAGACGAGCTATGACGCGCTATTGAAACTCTTCTGGGAAAGCCACGACCCGACTCAAGGCATGCGGCAGGGCAACGACGTCGGCACCCAGTACCGATCAGCGATCTACACGTACTCGCCAGCGCAGCGTGCAGCAGCCGAGGCCTCGCGCGACGCGTTTGCCGCGGAGCTCGCCAAGGCAGGACTCGGATCCATCACGACGGAGATCCTGGACGCGCCCGAGTTCTACTACGCCGAGGAGTACCACCAGCAGTACCTCGACAAAAACCCGGACGGCTATTGCGGCATCGGCGGGACTGGGGTGAGCTGCCCCATCGGGATCGCTGCCCGATAGGAACCGGCTCAGAGGTTAGGTTTTAGAGGTTGGAGGTTAGGTACGCTCGCGACGGATACGGGCGGCCTAATCTCTAACATCCAACATCTAATCTCTACCAAGGCGTTCCAGTCTATCGAGGACTTCCAAGACCCCCCTCGTTTGGTGATACGCCTCTTTCCACGCGCTCGCCTTGTCGCCCCGCGGAGTCCCGTCAGGCAGGACCTCGTTGTGCCACTCGCCGTGGGTCCAGTCTGTCTGATGGGTGTTCACCCATGACCACACATGCTCGAAGTCGGCAGCGTAGGCCTCGTCTCGCGTCAATCCGTACATGGTCAGCGCGCTGACGAGCGCCTCCGCCTGCACCCACCAGACCTTCTCGAGCTTGTCGGCCTTCTTGCGGAACGCGCCGTTATAAAAGACGCCCCCCTTTACGTCGTCGAAGCCAAATCGGCGCGAGTAGGCGTAGAGACTCTTGTAGAGATCCAGATACACGTGGTTCGACTCGCCTGCCGTGTCGACCGCGTCGGCGAGCAGCCAGATGTTCTCGAGGTCGTGGCCGTACGAGACGCGCGCGGAGGAACCCTCGAGAATCGGCGTCCAGTCGCGCGTGTATTGATCCGTGCACGCCGTAAGCCGCTTGCGGACGACGGAGTTGCTCTCGATCGCGATCAGCTCGAGCAGCCGATCGCGGGCGCGGGTTGAGCGGCTCGCGCGGTAGTACTCCGCGAACGCTTCGAGAAGGTGCAGGTGCGTGTTCATCAACTTCGCGCCGACCGGTCCACCGATGTGTGATGGATGCGGCACGCCAGGGGCCGACCAGTCGCGGGCGCGATACTCGAAATAGCCGCCGAACTGCTCGTCGCGTCCGTGCTGCACGATCAGATCGAAGGTGCGTGTTGCGAGATCCAGCGCCGCCTGATCGTGACTGGCGCGGTAGTACTCCGACAGCGCATAGAGCGCGAACGACTGACCGTACATGTATTTCTCCGGATCCGTGACGGTCTCGCCAGTCGCGTCCACTTCCCAATAGAAGCCGCCCAGCTCGCGGTCCCACATGCGGTCGGCTAGAAAGCGGAAGCCCTGTGTGGCGGCGGGCAGCATCTCCGACGGTCGATAGCCGATCCGCGCCAGGCGGGCGAAGGTCCACACCATCCTCGCCTGCGACACGATCATCTTCGCCGGACGTCCCGTCGGCTGGCCGGTGCGGTCGAAGGCGAGCACGAACCCGCCGTGCTCGCGATCGATCGATTGCGGGTACCAGAACGGGATGATCGCCTGTTCGAGATTCTTGCGGACGGCCGGCGCCAACGCCGCCAGGCGCGCGTCAGTGGAGCGAGCAGACACAGATGGCATAAGACTCAGCACCGCTGCGAAGCTGACGGGAACAAGAAGAAGCCGCAGGCGCATGGTGCGGTGCTACTGCTCGGACAAGAACTGGCTGACGGCGGACGCGACGGTCGAGGCCTCGCACCCGTTCGCAAGGTGACCGCAATCGCCCGGCAGGTCCACGATCCGTCCGCCAGCGAGCCGTACGAATTCCCGCGCTGACGAGGGATTGACCATGTGATCCTGCACCGCGAGTACCGCCAGCATCCGTCCCTTGACGCGTTTGGCTGCGGCCGAGAGGTCACCGCCGTCCCTGGCCGACACATCATGGTGCAGCATCGCCTGCAGCTGCGACGCCCAGTCGAACGGATCCCAGCCAGACACATAAAACGCTTCGCGCTCGGTCAGCCACGCGTCGAACGACGCCAGCGCCACTGTCGCATTCACGTGAGCCGGGGTCGACAGCGCGAGCTCGTGGACCGCACCGACCGATGCCATGACCTGCCGCTTGGTGCCCTGGTCGCAGTGCACGGCCAGTGCACGATCGAGGATGCCGAGCTCGGTTCGCCACAGCAGCTCGTCATAGGCCGACAACTTCGGCGTGCCGACGATTGCGACGAACCGCTTGGCAAAGGCCGGATATCGCACGCTCCACTCGAAGACCTGCATGCCGCCCATCGATATCCCGATCACCGCGTGCAGGCCACTGACGTGGAGCACGTCGGTCACGAGCCGGTGTTCGGCATTCACCATGTCGGCGATGGTGTACGACGGGAAGGCGGCAGCGGGCTGGCTGGGAGAGTTCGATGGAGAGCTGGATCGGCCGTTGCCAATCGCACCGACAAAAATGATGAAGTAGCGGCTCGGATCGAGCGGCTTTCCGACGCCGGCATTGTCGAGCAGCTGTTCGGTGCGTCCGGAAAACCAGGTCGGAAACAGCACGGCGTTCGTTCGCTCCGCGTTGAGCGTGCCGAGCGTGCGGTACTCCAACTGACAGTTCGTGATGACGCCGCCTCGCTCGAGCGGCAGGTCGCCGATCGGCGCCATGAGGGGCGCCTCTACGGCCCCGCGCGCGGTGGACGTCAGGAGCGACAGGACTCCGGCAATGAGCGCAATCCGTGAAGTGGGCATGAGAGTCACACCAGAGAATGGGACACGAGAGAGACTCGCGGTCAGAGGTCAGAGATTAGTGGATAGAGATTAGACAGTAAATTGGGCACTTTTCCACCGGCCGCGCGTGAAAACTCTCGTGTCTGTCACGACATGCCGGTCAGGTGCCGCCAATTGGCCAGAATTCGCGCGGCTTCACAGAACGCGCGCAGGCACGGCACTTGCCCCTGGGAATGGCGTATTGCCAGACGCGCGCGAGGCCCGGCCAGGGCGACGCCACGTGCTGGACGCCCAGGGAGGCGCAGACATGATCGCCCTCAATCGGGTGCTCGTCGCCACAGATTTCAGTGAACCTTCAATGGCAGCGTTGCGATATGGCCGCGCGCTCGCGGCGGCCTTCCACGCAGCGCTCCACGTCGTGCATGTCGTGCCGGATTCGATGGCCCTGCCATGGGCGACCATGGCCGACGGGCTCGCGATGGCCGATGTGCAGAAGCAGTGGGAGCGTGAGGCGCGCGAGCGTCTCGAACAGCTCATCCCCGAGAACGAGCGTCCGGGCCTGGCGGTGCGGCTGGTCACGCTCGCGGGAGATCCGGTACGGCAGATGACCGCGTACGCTGCGGACCATGACATCGATCTGCTCGTGCTCGGCACGCACGGCCGCGGACCGTTGTCTCACCTGGTGCTGGGCAGCGTGGCCGAGCGCGTCGTGCGCACGGCGCCATGCCCGGTCCTGACCGTGAGGCATCCGCAGCACGAATTCATCACGGAGTCGCTCGTCGCGTCCACCGACGTGCCAGCAATGGTGCGCCAGTAGCGTGTCTGGCGCCGTGATGACAGGAGCTCCAGCCGGCCGGCGGGGGCGTGGCTCCGCCGGCTATGTCGACACGTGCACTCATAGTGCCTGCCGCGGCGTTTCATTCGAAGCGTCGCCTCACTGACCTCGACGGACCGCACAGCGGGCCGTCATCCTACACAGCCACGATGGCACGCCGCGGTGGGCCCACCTGCCGCGGCGCCAGCCAAAACCACGTCGGCCCCTTCGCCCGGCTCGTCCTTGAGGGATGGACCCAAGGTGCGCTACCCTTGTACGGTCGATGCGTACTATCGCCCGACTCGCGGCCGGATTCGTCGCACGCCTCATGGTCGTGCTGCTGGCCTCGGGTACCGCCGTACCGCTCGTCGTGCACGGCGCCGGCGATGATCCCTGCGACGCAACCGGTCGCTCGACGACAACGACGGTGGTGTCGCGACGGGTGCAGACACCGGCCCCGGCCCGTCACTGCGAGATCTGCCACTTCCTTCGTCTTCTGCCCGGTCTCGACGCGGTGGCAGCACCGGTCCTTCCGGGCCTGCCCGTCTCCGTCGTCATCAACGCACCCCTTCCCGCCGCTTGCGATGCATTGACGATCGCGGGCGTTCCGACTCGCGCACCCCCGGCCTAAGTCCTTTTCGGCAATCCCATGTGTGAGTGACGCGCCCCGTGTGCGGCGGCGCGGCGATCTCACGCCATGTCCGGGCGATCAGTGTGTGCCCGGACGTCAGGGCTTCATTGAAGGAACGGCCGTTTATGTTGTACGTCGGTCACTCGTTGCGCTCGCTCTACCGGTGGCGCACACGCATTGCACTCAGTACCCCGCTCGTTCTGCTGATGGCGGCCGCGCCGGTCCGCGCGGCCGCGCAAACCCCGACACCACCCTCGACTCCCACGTCACCGCCGCAGGACGCGGCGGCAAACCAGGTCGAACAGCTCCGCCGCGAGCTCGACGAGCTCAAACGGCAGTACGACGAGCGGATCGCCGCGCTCGAGAAGCGGCTCGCGGATCTGTCAGCGGGTCCTGCGGCAGGCGCGCCGGCTGCGACCGCCGCGGAAGCACCCACTCCGCCTGCGGCCCAGGCGCCGCCAGCCGAAGCGGCCGCTGCGCCTCCGCCAGTCGAAACGCCGCCGCCCGCTCCGGCGCCGCAAACGCCAGCGCCCAGCGCATTCTCGAAGGTGTTCAACCCCGACATGGCGGTGATTGGCAACATGCTGGGCGCTGCCGGCAGAAACACGATCGAGCCGACCGATGCGCGGAGCCTCGCCGAGACAGAAGCCTCGTTCCAGGCGATCGTCGATCCGTACGCGCGGGCGGATTTCTTCATCTCGTTCACACCTGACGGTGTGGATGTCGAAGAAGGCTTCCTGACGTTCACCAGCCTGCCCGCGGGGCTGCTGGTCAAGGTCGGCAAGATGCGCGGTCAGTTCGGCAAAGCGAACACGATGCATTCCCACACGATGCCGTGGGTCGATCGTCCGCTCGTCACCCGCGATCTGGTGGGCGGCGAAGATGGGATTTCGCAGCCGGGCTTTTCGGTGTCGAAGCTGCTGCCCAACAAGGTGCTGTTTCTCGAAGCGACGGGCGAAGTGTACGGCGGCAGCTCGGACGTGTTCCAATCGTCCGAACGATCGCAGCTCACCTACATCGGACGGGTGCACGGCTATCGGGATCTCACAGAAGGCACCAACCTCGATCTCGGGACCTCGATCGCGTACGGGCACACCGACCTCCAGCCGGATGCCACGCGCCGCCTGGTCGGCGTCGATGCCGCGTTCCGGTGGCGGCCGTTGCGCCGCGCCATCTATCGCCGCTTCATCGCGCGCTCCGAACTGATCTGGGATAACGACCGGCTGACCGATCGCCGGCCCACGTCGTTCGGCTCTTATTTGAGCGGCGAGTATCAGTTCGCGCAGCGGTGGTACGCCGGCGCACGCTTCGACTATTCGGAGCGGGCTGCGAATCCGTCCATGCACGACAAGGGCGGCGCGGCGCTGCTGACGTTCTGGCCGAGCGAGTTCAGTCAAATCCGCGGCGAATACCGCCGCACGACGTACGCGGAGGGCACCACGGCGAACGAGCTGCTCTTCCAGTTCCTGTTCGCGATTGGTGCGCATGGGGCGCATACGTTCTAGACGCGGGCCTGAGGGCTTGTGCAGCCTGCAGCCGGAGAGAGTGAAATCATTGAAGGAGCATGTTGTGAAACGACGAATACAGCTTTCCGTGGCAGTCGCGGCGATGGCGTTCGCGCTGTTCGTGCCGGCATCCGCCGGCGCGGCCATCAAGATCGTGACGACCACGGAAGACCTCGCCGCGCTCGCCAAAGAGGTCGGGGGCGACAAGGTCACCGTGGATGCGCTCGGCAAGGGCTATCAGGATCCGCACTTCGTGGAGCCGAAGCCGAGCTTCATCCTCAAACTCCACGATGCCGACCTGCTGATCCTGGTCGGACGCGAGCTCGAGATCGGCTGGCTGCCGCCGCTCATCACGCAGAGCCGCAATCCCAAGATTCAACCGAGCGCGAATGGATATCTCGACGCCTCGTTGAACGTGAAGATCCTCGACATGCCCACGGGGCAGATCACCCGTGCTGAGGGCGACGTCCACCCTCAGGGGAATCCGCACTACTGGCTGGATCCCGACAACGGCCGCAAGATCGCGCAAACGATCCAGCAGAAGCTGTCGCAGCTCACGCCTGCGGATGCGGCCTATTTCGGGCAGCGGTACGCGGACTTCGACAAGCGGCTCGCGGACGCCGAGAAGCGCTGGGACGCGACGATGGCGCCGTTCAAGGGCACCAAGGTGGTGACGTATCACCGCTCGTGGCCCAACTTCGCTGAACGGTTCGGGCTGAACGTGATCGGCTACGTCGAGCCCAAGCCGGGAATCCCGCCCTCGCCGAGCCACACGCTCGACGTCATTCAGGCCATCAAGGATCAGAAGATCAAGGTGATCCTCGTCGAGCCGTATTTCGACCTGAAGACACCCGATGCCATCGCGCGAGCCACGGGCGCGCAGGTCCTCGTGATGACGCCGTCGGTTGGAGGCGTGAAAGAAGCGTCCAGCTACGTGGCGCTGTTCGACTACGACATCGGCCTGTTGGCCAAATCGCTCAAATAGGCTGGAGCACACCGACCATGGACTACGTCGTCCTCGAATTCCTGGCCGCCCCGTTTGTGGCCAGCCTGATCCTGACCGGGATCCACACGTATCTCGGCGTCCACGTCGTCGAGCGAGGGGTCATTTTTGTCGACCTCTCGCTCGCCCAGATTGCGGCGCTCGGCGCGACGATGGCGCTGCTCTTGCCGTTCTCGGGCGGCGATCCTCACCATCCAGGCGTGTACTGGATCAGCCTGGGCTTCACGTTCATCGGTGCGGCCGTGTTCGCCTCGATCCATCGCGACAACACGGCGCGCATCCCCCAGGAAGCCATCATCGGCATCTGCTACGCGGTCGCGTCCGCCGGCGCAATCGTGATGATGAGCAAGTCCACGTCGCAGGCCGAGCACCTCCAGGACATGCTCGTCGGGAACATCCTGGCGGTCTCGTGGCATGACGTCATCAAGACGGCGCTGCTCTACGGGGCCATCGGCACGTTCCACTACGTGTTCCGGCGGCGCTTTCTGCTGATCTCGATGGACGCCGAGCGTGCGAAGGCCGAGGGGATCTCGATTCGGCTCTGGGACTTCCTCTTTTACGCGTCGTTCGGTTTCGTCGTGACGTCGTCGGTGTCCATTGCCGGCGTGCTGCTGGTGTTCTGCTATCTGATCGTCCCGTCGGTCGCGGCAATGCTGTTCGCCGAGCGAATCGGCTCACGGCTGGCGATTGGCTGGTCGATGGGCACACTGGTCTCGCTGCTCGGGATCTGGCTGTCACTCAAGCTGGATCTTCCGACCGGGGCGACGATCGTCGTGACGTTCGGAGGTGTGCTGCTGTTGCTGGCGGCAGTGCGGCCGCTCTTGAGAAGAGTACTGATGGCAGGTGGAGGCGCCGCGTCTCGACTCGAGCGCGCGCCGGTGGCGCATCGCTAGGCTGCTGGACCGCGCTCGTGCGGCGACCGCGCAGATTTTCGAGGTGCGGTGTCGGCGTCGATCTCCGCCCAGCCCGCGACGACAAGCGGCGACTTGAGCGACTCCGCGCGGTTCAACGCGGCGTCGAGGTCTTCGTAGTTTTCGCTGAAGATGAGATCGGTGCCGCGCTCGATACCGAGCCAGTACCCGCGTGGAGGACCCACGACGAAACACCGGAGCTCGTCTGCGGTGCGCTCGAGACGCCAGAGCGTGATCGCTTCCCCTCGTAATCGATCCGTCGGCCGCTTGAACATCATCGGACCTCGTCCGCCGTTGTCACAAGCCTGTCTGCTCGTCAGAGCGAGCTACGTACCAACTGTCGATTCTACACGATGTTCCAACGTGCGTACAGCGCTTTTTGGTAGTACTTCCGTCCTTCATCACACGACGTCATTCCCAGTGCTGCGCATGCCCACTCGCACGGCCGAACTTGTCTGACAACTACGCGCTCTGGCTCGACCTCGCGCGGGTGTCGAGCTGCGCGGCCAGCGCATCTGGCGAGCTGACGGGCGCAAGACACGTGAAGTCCTGACACACGTACGCCTGCGCGCTGCCTTCTTTGTCCGCGAGCGTCGCGGCGAATGCCGGTCTCCCGTTCGTATCCGTCTGATCGATCGGTACTACGATCGTAAACGGCAGATAACGCTCCGACACGACGTCGACCATCTGCGCGACCGCAGGATCGTCGGCGCGACCAGCCAGCACGATCTGTCCGAGTCCTGCCACATGGCCGGAGAGAGCGGCCGACAACATCGGAACCATGCGACCGTGAGACGAGAGTCGATCGGCCGAACCGCGAAACGTCTGGGCGATCCGTCCATCGAGGCCGGAGGCCTCATCCAGGTGCGCCAACGTCATCAGGTTCAGAA
>JBKPMA010000065.1:0-4945 GCA_046731935.1 Acidobacteriota bacterium | reverse complement strand
ACCCTTGCGAACAGAATGAAAACACTTAACCGGAAAGGACTTCGCCCATGTCTGCTGATTCGTTCTTCGCTGTAGATGTCGCCGCGATGCCCTGGCAAGAGCGCTTCAACGAGAAGATCGGCCGCGCGCTGTATCGCAAAGATCTCTACACCGACTTAACAAGCGGAATGGAGATCCGATTGGTGCGTTATCCCGCAGCCGTTGTCAATCCCGCTCATACACACCCCTGCGGGCACGGAATGTACGTCCTGGAAGGTACGTTGGTTACTCACCAGGGCAAGTACGGGCCCGGCACGTTCGTTTGGTTTCCTGAAGGTGAAGTCATGGAGCACGGCGCCAGCCCCGACGGAGATGTCACCGTATTGTTCATCACGAACAAGGCATTTCGAATCGACTACGTGTAGGGTCCGAACGGTGGTGACAGCCTCTACGCGCGTGCGGGTTGTTCGATCACGTCCGCCAAATCGACGCGGCAGATTTCGACAGAGCTGCATCGAACCCGTGAACGGAATGGAGGGGACGTTCTGCGCATCCTCGAGCGGTCGACCATCAAGGTCCTCAACGAACACCTCGTCAGCTCACTCACCTGATCCCTGATCCCTGCACCGTCCAGTGCTCGAACAGATTGAGGTGATCGCTCCGATCGCCGCCGGACCCCTTCAGCACGAGCACATCGCCGTTCGGAAAGATGCCGAACGGGCGGTGCTCGCCTTTGACGGCCGGGAGGGCCGTGTAGATCTGTGTCGGTATGCCGAACTTGAGCGCCGTGCCCGCCTGTTCAACCGGAACGCGGTAGAGCGTCGCGCCTCGGCGGTAATACAGCGCTTTGCCATCGTTGGTCCACAGCGGATTGAGCCCGCCGCTCTGGGACAGTTGCCAGCGGGAGGCCAGCTGCGGAAAGTCCTGCACGTAGATTTCGTCGCGACCCGATTCACCCGACGCGTAGGCAATCCATCGTCCATCACGACTGAGCTGCGCGGAGCGGATCTGCGTTCGACCGGGCATGAACGATCGAACAGCGGGTGGGGTCGAGCCGAGATCGAGCAGCGACAGTCCCTCACCTTTGTCCGACACGCCGCTGATGAGCAGAGAGCGGCCGTCGGGTGTCCAGTCGTTCACGTGCGTATGTTCGGTGCCTTTCCACAGTGTCTCTTCGGAACCACCGCCGTCGGCGCGCCGGCGCAGGATCTGACGGCTTCCTCCGCGCGTCGAGGCGTACGCGACCCACACGTTGTCTGGCGACCAGACGGGCGTTTCATCTTCGTCGGCATTGAATGTCAGGCGCTGTGGCGCGCCAGTCTCCAGGTTCACCACCCAGATGTCGTCGGCATCGTCGACGATCTCGACCGCCGCGTAGCGGCCATCGGAGGAGATGACGGGAGCCGTGTAACTGCGCCGCGCGGCTGGCAGCGCATCTTCACCCGCGTGGCTGCCGACGCGCGCCATGTTGACGCCGGTCGTGTTGTCAGGCGCGGGGAAGAGCAGCGTGCCAGACGCCGAGATGTCGTACTGCGCGGCGCCCGTGTTCCAGAGATTCGTCACGTTTTCGAGTACCGGGGTCGGCGCACCGGTGACCGTCAACGATCGCGAATCGAACGCGACAAGAAACAGTCGGTTGTCACGGTTGAAGATCAACCGATTCGGTGGAATGAACCGCGGCGACGTTCCCTGCAGATCGAGCGCACGCCGTTCACCGGTCCGCACGTTCTGCACGTACAACGGAGCGATATCCCACCGCGAGAGTGTGGGCGCACCGGCAGCAAACACGACGTGCTCATCGTCGGGCAGGAGTGCCGGCCACCTGTGTGCCTCTTCACCAGCCGACAGAGGGGCCAGCGGAACCGCGTCCCCGCCAGTGCCGCTGATGCGACGGAGCGGCCCGTGCGCGTTGCCGAAGATGATGTCGCCGCCACGTGTCCAGACCGTGCCGCGCGGCGCCTCGGCTAGCGACACGACGGTCGTCATGGCTCCCGTCTCCACCGACACCTTCACCAGGCGCGTACCGGACGAGCCCTGGTCGTGGGTGTACAGCAGCCATTGTCCATCGGGCGAAAACACTGGTCCAGTTGCGGCGGCGGTGTTCGCTAACTCACTCGCCTCGGGCTGATCGAGATGTCTGACGTAGAGGGCTCGCACGCCGTCACGCGCGCCGACGAACGCGATGACGTTCCCGTCAGGTGAGATCGCAACCGATCCGCCTTGGGTATTCGCGACTTCTGTTGCCGGGGCCGTCGAGACCGCAAGCCGCGCCAGCCGCGCGGGTGCAGCCGGAGTCGCGCGCTGCATCGATAGGAACAACGACATCGCCGCCATGGCGATCGAGGCGAGGATCGCCGCGACGACGACGAACGGTCGTGCGGTCCACGTACGCGAGGGCACCGGCGCGTCGGTCAGTCGCGGCAACTCTCCCAGCGCCCGCGCAAGATCGCTTGCGCTTTGCCACCGATCGTCAGGCTCCTTCGCGAGAGCGGTTTGAATGATCCAGTCGAGCCATGCCGGCGCCACGCCGTTCTGAGTCGCCGCCGCCGGCGGCTGTCGCTCGAGAATCGCGGCCATCGTGCTCGCCGGTGTGTCGCCGCTGAACGCCTTATTGCCGGTGACCATCTCGTAGATCACGCATCCGAGCGCGAAAATGTCGCTCCGGTGGTCGGCGTCCTTGCCCTCGACCTGTTCGGGCGACATGTAGTGCAGCGTGCCGAGTATCGTACCGGCGCTCGTGAGCGGACCGACGGTCGGGGATGGCTGCGCGCCGGTCATCGTATCGGCGGCGAACGTGACGGGCCTGGCTGAAAACTTCGCCAGTCCGAAATCGAGAAGCTTCACCGCCGGTCGCCCGCTGCCTCGCAGCACGACGACGTTGGCCGGCTTGAGATCGCGATGCACGATCCCCTCGCGATGCGCCCGGTCCAGCGCACTGGCAATTTGCTGCGCCACAGCAATCGCCTGTTCGAGGGAAAGTGGACCCCGGGCGAGGCGTGCGGCGAGCGTCTCGCCGTCGAGCAACTCCATGACGAGGAAGTCGACGCCGTTCTCAAGACCGAGATCGTGAAGCGTGCAGATGTTCGGGTGATTGAAGGCGGCAATCGCGCGCGCTTCCCGCTCGAACCGCGCGCGGGCGTCGGGAGCCGCGAATTCAGGTGGCAGGACCTTGAGGGCGACGGTCCGTTCGAGCCGGGTGTCCCGTGCCCGATACACTTCGCCCATTCCGCCGGCCCCGATGACAGCAACGATTTCGTACGGGCCGAGCCGGGAGCCAGGAGCAAGCGCCAAATTGCTGAAAGTATACGGGCGACTAGCGTCTGTGGGGGTACTAAATGAGTAACGCCGCGGCGTTTGCCGATGGGGCGCGGACTATTTCAGGCCCCGGGGAGGTGGAACCGCAAGAGTTATGACGTGATCAGGTTCAAGGAAAACGATTGTTGTGACGGCGCGCAACCTGCGGTATTTGCAGTTGTGCAATGGCGCGGCGTGACACCAGCCTAGGATGAGTCGTGGCGTTGGCCAGATGTCTCAAGCGCACGTGCAGAGGCAATCTGCTTAGCGATTGAACTCGCGCAACGGCGCTCCCGAGCGCTACTCGACGATCGAGGTGATACCTCACGTCTTCCGATCGCCAATCGACCCCAGCGATCAGGTCTTTTTCTACGAATCACGCCTCGGCTGACGCTCGCGCACGCGTCGAGCATCCTTGTCGCGCTCGAGAAATTCTCAGAAATCAACGACTCACCCGGGGAAGTTCGATACTTCGATCGGCTGGTTTTTTAAGTCATTGATTAGATGTGCTGTAGGAGCTGGCTCCTCAGGCTGGACTCGAACCAGCAACCCTCCGGTTAACAGGCGGGACAAGAAACATTAGCCGTGCTTTGCGGTGCGCTGCCTGAAAGTGCCGGACCGCGCAGTCACCCAGTGAACATCGGTCGATTTTGCGTTTCGCCTTATGCGGCGCCTCGCCTCACTTTGCCGCGGCTGGGTGCGCCCAACGGGCAAGAAAAGGGTCACGCCACCGGTTACCGTGGTATGCACACCGCGGCGGGTACGGGTCCGCGTTCAGCGGGCTCACTTCGCGCAAGGCTTATTGGACGTTGAGAGTCACCAATACCTCCAGCACTCGCACGACACGCGCGCCCGGCAGCGATCGATCGACCTCGATGGCCACACACTCGCGCGTGAAGTCATCGACGATGTTGAGCGTGCGGAAGCCGCGCCCATCCACCAGCGTGTCGTGAAGTCGATCGACCAGCGTTCACGTGGGCGACTCGGCGTGGGCAGCGGCACGCGCTCGCCGATCGGGTGCGATCCACCGTCGCTCACCACGAACCAGGTGACATCGGGAACGCCATTTAATCGAAGCGCAGCCGTCAACGCGCTGAAGCCACAGTCGGCACCACCCGCGAACGGCGTGGGCACCAGCGCCCGCCGGAACTTGACTGCCAGAGACTACCTGGCCGGGCGTGCTTCACCTTCAGCGGCAAGATGGTCCTCACCACTGACTAGGTGCAATACAGTCGCTGCGCGAGTGGGGCGCGACGGCCCGTGTCGAAGCCAGTCTCACAACGTGGCGGTCTCTCGCACGCCTCGATCGCGGACCGACGATCCATCCAGCGGATCGCGGTCGGCGCCACACTCTAACGGGCCGTTCGCGCTCCTCCGATCGGACACTCGCGCGTGTGCGCTTTTGTACATCGGCCCGCATTCTGGCTGTATACGATCCGCGGCTATAGAAACGGGTTTTGTAGCGCGTCGGACGCTGGATGTGCGCGAACGCCCTCGGTCGCCCCATCTTCTCCCGTCGCGCGGGGTTTAATCGCATTGTGGCCGACTTGCAGGCCCGATCGAAGCGATCCCGAACGTGTCGACGTCGCTCGCATTCGGGTGAGCCGTAACAGTGCCTGCACTAAATGCATCCGCACACCGTCTCCATTAGAACTCGCGCGGGCCCCATGGG
>JBKPMA010000064.1:0-9431 GCA_046731935.1 Acidobacteriota bacterium | reverse complement strand
CATCGGGTTCAACTGGACGCCGCAGGACGGCCGCATGAGCGTCCATGGCGGCTACGGCATCTACTACGATCGGATCACGCTCGAGATCCAGTCGCTCGAGCGAGGGCTGGATGGCCGCGCGCTGCCGATTGAGGTCAAGGCCGGCAACGTGTTCTTCATCGATCCGAATACCGGCCAGTTCCCGCCGTTTGCGCCGACCATCGCGGACCCATTCACGGGGTTCATCCTGCCGGGCGCGGGCGCGTCCGGCATCAACATCATCGACAACTCGATGCAGAATCCGAGCGTGCAGCAGTTCAACCTGGGCATCCAGCACAAGCTGCCGTGGAATGTCTTGCTTCGCGTGGACGGCGTGCACAATCTCGGCACGCACTTCATCATTGGCCGCCCGGTCGGCACGGTCTTCAATCCCGTGGTCGGCGGGCCGGATCGTGTCGTCAACCTCGAGTCCAGCGTCAACACCAAGTACGACGGTCTCCTGGTCAGCGCCGAGCAGCGCCGCGGCTCGCATGGATTCCGGGCGTCCTACACGCTGTCGAAGGCCCTCAACTACGCGAACGACGATCAGATTCCATTCGCGAACGGGCCGATCGATCCAGACAACCTGTACCGGGAGTACGGTCCCACGCCCAACGACCAGCGGCACCGTTTCGCATTCGCCGCGTGGGGCACGATTCCGGGCGGCATCAACATCGCGCCAATCTGGACGATCGCGTCCGGCGTGCCGATGGACATCCTCATGCCCGACGCGCAGTCGCGTATTCCGGCGTTCCAACGAAACGCGGGCAGCCGTCTGTTCAAGAACGCGCGCGATCTCAACAAGGCCCTCGTCGAGCTGAATCAGCAGGGCGGCGTGAACGGCGTGCTGCTGCCGCTGGTTGACGAGTCCGCGAAGTTCAATGACTCGTTCAACTCGGTCGACCTGCGCGTGTCGCGGCCGTTCGCGTTCAAGACCGTCCGGATCGAGCCCATCTTCGAAGTATTCAATCTGTTCAACGTCACGAACATCCTCGGCGTGAACGTGAAGAACTACTCGGGGTACTCGAACGTGCTCGTCCGCGACAGCGGCGATCCGTCGAGCGCCGGATTCCTGCACTCCTCCAGCTTCGGCCAGGCGGTCAATACGGCGGGTGGAGTGTTCGGATCGGGTGGTCCTCGCGCCATCCAGCTGGCGGTGCGCGCGACGTTCTGATGTCCACCCGCGCGCTCGCCCGCGAGCTGACTCTGCCGTCCGCGACGGCCCTGGTCATCGGCCAGGTCATCGCGGTCGGCATCTTTTTGACGCCTGGCACGATGATCCGCACCGTGGCGTCACCGCTGTGGATCCTCGTGGTCTGGGCGGTCATGGGCGCGATGGCGGTGTGTGGCGCGCTCTGCTACGGAGCGCTCGCAGCCCGCTATCCCCACGCAGGCGGCGGCTACGTCTATCTGCGCGAGGCGTACGGGCCTCGCATCGCATTCCTGTACGGCTGGAAGTGCTTTCTCGTGATGGACCCGGGCATTACGGCGGCGCTTGCGGCGGGATTCGCGTCCTACGCCGGCTACGTCGTTCCCCTCGGCCCTATTTCCACCCGTGTGCTCGGCGTCGCCGCTATCGCCGGCCTCGCGCTCGTCCACATCGCGGGGGTCAGGCCCGGTACGCGCCTGCTCACGGCGCTGTCGATCCTGAAGCTGGTGCTGGTCGGGGCGCTCATCGTGGCAGCACTCGCGAGCGTCACGGGCAGTTGGAGCCACTTCCTGCCGTTCGCCGGCCGTGCGTCGAGTGCTCCACCGCTCGCGGGCACCCTGGCCGGCGCGCTGGTCGGCGCCTTCTTCAGCTTTGGCGGGTGGTGGGAAGTGACCAAGATCGCGGGTGAGGTGAGAGATCCGGCCCGCACCCTTCCGCGTGCGCTGTGGATCGGACTGGTCGGCGTCACGGTCGTCTACGTCGCGACGACGCTCGCGTTCATCTATGCGATCCCCATCGATCAGGTCGACGCCGGACAGGCATTCGTCGCACAGGTGGGCAAGGTGACGCTTGGCGATGCCGGCGCTGTGGCCGTCGCAATCGTGGTCGTCGTGTGCGTGCTGGGCAGCCTCGGAACGATGCTGATGTTCGCGCCTCGTGTGTATTACGCGATGGCACAGGACGGACTGTTTCCGAAAGCGGCGGCCGCCGTGCATCCTCGCTTCGGCACACCGGCGCGAGCCATCGCGATCGACGCGACACTGGCGTCGGTGCTGGTGGCAGTCGGCCAGTTCGACTCGATCGTGGCGTACTTCGTGTTCATCACCGTGGTGTTCATCGCGCTCACGGTCTTCTCGGTCTTCGTCATCCACCGCCGCGACGCGTCGTTCACGGTTCCAGGCTATCCTTGGACGCCGGTGGCTTTTCTGCTGCTCGTGGTCGTGCTGCTCGTACTGCTCGCCCTCAACAATCCCCTTCAAGCGGCGTTGGGCTGCAGCGTCGTGGTCGTGGGGTGGATCGTCTATCAGGTGGCCTGGCGTCACGCCGCACTGCCGGCGTCGACGGTCAAGGAGTGGTCGCTATGACCTGGATCAAGGTAATTCCATTCGACGAAGACGAGAGGGTACGCCGGGCGCGCGAGGCGCAGCAGTCCCTTTATCCGATCGAGTACGCGACACCGACGCATCCGCAGCACAAGCCGCACGAGGGTATCGTCGGATCCCACTCGCTGATTCCCGACGCGCTCTATCACGCCTTCGCAGCCTTCGGATCCATGATGTCGCCGGAGCTGCCGCTCACGCGCCGGCAGCACGAGATGATCACCACGATCGTCTCGGCCACCAATCGCTGCCAGTATTGACTGGACTCCCACGCAGAGTTTCTGCGTCGCGTCACGCTGGATGAGTCGTTCGTCGAGGCACTCAAGAAGGACTTCCGCTCAGCTCAACTGAGCGATCAGGACCGCGTCATGCTCGAGTACGTCGAGCAGATCACGAAAGACGCGACGCGAATCACGCCTGAGTTCCACGATCGGCTCCGCGCCGTCGGCTTCGACGATCGAGGCATCCTGCAGATCACGCTGCTCGCGTCCTGGTTCAACTACATCAATCGCGTCGCTGATGCGCTCGGTGTAGGCCGCGACGGCTGATCCGCAGCGAGCCCGGATCAGCTGGGCGCGTCCGCCGCACGTCACGGTTCTGGGGTATTCTTCCATCCCATTTCTGTAGTCGTTGCCCTGGGGTCGTATCGGAGGAGGGGGTTCATGAGCAAGCGTTGCGTCATTCTCGCTGTGCTCGCTGTCGCCGTTGCACTGAGCGTTGGGACCGTGCCGCTCGCCGGCAAGGCGCGGTCGCGCCGGTTCCTCGTCATATCAAAGTCCGATTCAAGCGTGCCGTCCTCAGTGTTCCAGCAGATTCAGCGGGCTGGCGCGACTGTCCGACGCAATCTCTCGACGATGGGGCTCGTCGCCGTTGCGAGCGACGATCCCTCCTTCGCAGCGAAGGTGCCCGACGCGCTCGCCGTCGCACCCGATCTGCGCGTGAATGCTCCCCGGCCGCTGGTGCACGTCGGTCCGTCACTCGCGTCAGTGGCCGGCCGCGTTCCGGGCCCGCCACACACGAACGACGATGACTTCTTCCTCGATCTCCAGTGGGGTATCACCGCCGTGGACGCGCAGAACGCGTGGCATCAGGGACGCCGCGGACAGCGCGCCATCATCGCCGTGCTCGATGAAGGTGTGGACGCAACGCATCCCGATCTCGCACCTAACGTACGCGCGGACCTGAGCACGTCGTTCGCGGAGGACTGCACCGGACAGATCGAGAACTGGCAGCCGGAGCCCGGCTTCTATTTCAATCACGGCACGCATGTGGCCGGGATCGCGGCGGCGGCCGACAACGCCTTCGGCGTGATCGGCGTGGCGCCGCGCGCGAAAATCATGGCCGTTGACGTGCTGTCACGATGCCTTGGCTTCGGTCAGGACTCCTGGGTCCTCGACGGCATGCGCTACGCGGCCGATCACGGCGCCGATGTCATCAACATGAGCCTCGGCGGAGTGCTCAACATCCACGGCGCCTGCGACGACTCGGGCGAATGCTATACGGCAGCAGACGTGCGGAATCTGACGCTGGCCTACGCCTATGCCGCGCGCTACGCCCGCGCTCGCGGGGCGACGGTCATCGCGTCATCGGGGAACGAGGCCGTCAATTTCGACCGCGAGCCGGACCTGATCCACCTGCCCTCCGACGCGCCGGGCATCTTGTCCATCAGCGCGGTCGGGCCTGTCGGCTGGGGTCTTCATCCACACACCAATCTCTACGTGAAGGCGTCGTACAGTAATTTCGGTAAGGGGCGCATCGCGTTCGCGGCGCCAGGCGGCACCGAGAATCTGTCCAGCAAGGATCAAAACTCGGTGTGTACCGTCGCCGACGTCGAGGCCCAGTGCTTCGTCTTCGACTGGGTCTACAGCACGATTCCTGGCGGGTATGCGTGGGCCACCGGCACGAGCATGGCTGTGCCTCACGTGTCCGGCGTTGCAGCACAGTACATCGGCGCCGCCGGCGGTGCGCTATCCCCGCCGCTCGTCGAGGCGCTCCTGAAGAAGCTCGCGAACCGCCCGAAGCACAAGCACGTCGACCCGTTCTACGGGTTTGGCGTGGTGGACGCGACGCCTGCGGACAAGCCTTACTGAATGCTTCGCAGCTGTTCCACGTGCCGCCAGTCGTGGCCGGCCAGGTACGCGATGAGATCCGCGACCGTCATCACCCCGCGTTCGGGGTGCACGAACTCCTGAGCCAGTTGTTGCGATGTCAGCGCGCGGAACAGCTGCAGGTTCATTGCCCTGAGCGACAGGAACGCGTCGAGCGCCGTCGGGCCATCCACGACGCCGCCTTCCACTTCGACGAACGGATCCTGCTCGAACACCTGCACGGCGTATCCACCGGTGGTCAGGGCAAACCGGGCGCGGACCCCGAACATCATTTCAATCTGCGCCAGATGCACGAGGATCTGCGCGGCCGTCCACTTCCCCGCCGCGTAGCTGCGGCGCCACCGGGCCGCATCGAACGGCTGACAGATCGTGCGCACGGCGGCTGCCGCTTCGGCGAGTGACGCTTTGGGCTCACGTCCAGCGAGGTCTGCGTCATACGGGTTCTGAAACATCTCGTCTCCTGGTCGAAACCGCACGGTCGCCGCGCGGCACACGTGGTCGGTCGATCAGCGTGACTCTCAGTGTTTGGCCGCTGCCAGCGGCTTCGCATCGTCGCTTCGCGCCCAGAAGAAATCGGGGAGCGGCTTCGCGGCCGGCCAGGTCTCGTTCATCGACGACGCGTCGAAGACCACGCCGTTCCTGACGACCAGGCGAGTCCGTGCGGTCGCGTGGATGTCGTCGAGCGGATTGGCGTCGAGCACGACGAAATCGGCCAGCTTGCCGGGCTCGATGGATCCGAGGTCCTGCCGGTAGCCGATCTTCTCTGCCGCGTCGATCGTCGCGACACGCAGGGCGTCCAGCGGGGACAGGGCCGGCGAGTCAGGCGGCCCGCCGACGCCGGCGTGCGCCCAGATCTCCCAGTGCGGACCCAGCCCTTGCAGCTGGCCGTGCGCACCCAAGGCGACCTTTCCGCCTTGCTGCACAACTCGAGCGGCCCCTCGCGCCACCACGGGGAAATGGTACTCGTCCGGCGAGATCCACGTGTGGCGCCGTCCAAACACGTCGAGCGCCCGATGCGGGGTGAACTGATTCAGCCGCGCGTCGTCGTGAGGATTGACCGTCTGCCAGAAGTAGAACTCCGCCGTCGGACCGCCGTACGCCACCATCAGCGTCGGTGTGTAGAACGTGCCGCTCTTTGCGAGCAGCTGCACCATGTCATCGTAGATTTCGTACGGCAGCGCATGCTCGAAGGCGGTGAACCCGTCGAAGAGCGTCGTCGTATCCGTCTGCATTTCGCCGGCGCCCTCAATCGTCAGCAGCATCTTCTCTTCACGGCACGCCTGCGCAAACCACATGCGCTGATCGCGCCGCGGCTGCTGGTACACCTTGATCATCCGTGCGCCGTACGCCTTCATGCGCCGCACCTGCCGCCTCGCATCGTCCTGATCGTTGACCTCGGCGAACTGCGGGGCGCGCTGGCCGCCATAGAGCACGTCGCCCGACGAAAGCACACGCGGCCCCAGCATGACGCCGGCGTCCACCATCTCCGCCTGCGCGAAGACGTCGAGAGACGGTGCTGACGGATCGTAGACAGTGGTCACGCCGTACGCGAGATTCGCCACATATTCCCATTTGAGCTCGGGGAAGTTCTCGAGCGCCGAATAGTGCAGGTGCGCGTGTGTGTCGATGAGGCCGGGGATGATGGTCGCGCCTGCGGCATCGATGCGGCGCGCGTCCGCAGGAACCTGGACTTGTCCCGCCGGTCCGATCGCGGCAATCCGGTTGTCGGTCACGAGGATGTCGGCGTGCTCGATCACCTCGTTGCCTTTCATCGTGATGACCCGCGCGTTGGTCACGACGAAACTGCCCTTTGGCGTCTCGCGCGGCATCGTCAGGGTGATGGCGATCTCTTCAGACTTGGGGACTCGAGGCTTGTCCTTGTCTTTGTCGGCATCCTTGTCGGCGGACGCGGCCTTTGCGCTCTTCTTGCCCGCAGCGGCAGGTGTGGAAGCCTCGCCTTCCTTGCGCTTCTTCTCCTCAGCATCTCGCTTCCGCTGCTCGACGAATTCAATGGCAGACGTGACTGCGAGCCGGTGGAAGACGTTTGCCCGGCCCCACGTGATCGTCCTGCCCTCGTCGGCCCAGCCGACGTATCCCCCGTTCTCGTCTGACAGACGCCACACGGGAACGCTGCCATCCTTTGTACTGACTTCGGGCACGTCTTCAACCTGCGCCGGCGGCAACGCTGTCACGTACACCGTATCGCGCGAGGAGAATACGACCCACCGCTCGTCCGGCGAAACGACGATATCGGCGATGGCTGGGAATCGAAGGTGCATCTTGCGATCGGTGCCGTCGAGGCGGATCGACGCGAGATCGAACTTCGGTCCCTCCTGCGGCTTCAGTCCCTGAACGGCTCGACGGTAGTAGAGCCGCGTTCCCTCTCGATTCCAGGAGACCTGCGGGTGATAGCGCAGCGTGTAATCGCTGTCGACCGTGGTGACGACCTCAGGCTCGCCGCCGCTCGCGGGCAGCCAGCAGATCTCGAAATACGCCTCGTCTTCAGGTTGCTGGCCGCGGAACTCCAGGCCGCTGCCGCGGATGACCGCGATCTTGTCGGATTTCGGCGACCACGACGGATTCGCGTAGTGTCCGCTCTGCGGCGTGAGCCGCTCAGGCGCGCCAGCGAGGCCTGGAAGCGGTGCTTTCCAGACGAAGCCCCCGTCGGCGTCGCTCCACGTGACGTACGCGATGGAGCGGCCGTCGGGAGAGAAATCGGGAGCGTACTCGCGTGGCGCGAGCGTGTCGTTGGCAGTCAGCCGCCGCGGTGCTCCCACGGCCTTCCCCGCGGAGATTTCCTGCAGCCAGATCCGGCCGAACGCGTCGAAGGCGATCCACTTGCCGTCTGGAGACTGGCTCGGCCACCGCAGGATGCGCGCCTGCACGTCGCCCCGTGGAAAGCGATCCTGCAGGTTGACGACTGGTGCGAGCGACTGCTCGACGTGCGCGGTGAACGGGATGGGCTGCGCAGCGCTGCCGTCGAGCGGCACCCGCTGCAGGTGACCCTTTGACCAGATGATCACGGCACTGCCATCCGGCACGAAGGCATACCCAGGATAGAGGTCCATGGCACCGAACCCTTCCTGGTCGTCGAGCCCAAGGCCGCGCACCAGGATGTGCTCCTGACCCGATGCAAGCGTCCGCCTCATCAGCACACTTCCTGCTTCCCGGCGGCTCACATAGACGAGCGTCTTGCCGTCAGGCGACACTCGCGGACGAACGCCGCCACCCATCCCCGACGTGATGGCCACGCTTTCGCCCGTGCGCCGGTCATAGCGCTGCACTTGATACAGACCGCCCGTCAGATCCGGTGTGTACGAGAACCGCCCTTTACGCGCTGAGAAGTAGATGTAGCGCCCATCGCGCGACACGACGGGGCCAGAGGCGTTGTTGATGGTGGCGTTGGTGGCGTCTTCGGCGCTTGTGAGTTTCACACCCGAACCGCCGTAGCGGTTGAAGATCCACAACTCGACCGGCGGGATGCCGGCACGCGTGCCATCCTCTTTTCGGGCGATCAGAAAGTCGCCGTCGTTCGTCCACACGGCCGAACGGATGTACGACGTCTTGTCCTCGGCGAGCACGTGGCGATGCGTGCCGTCGGCATCGATCAGCCACAGATTCTCCATCCCGTTCTCGTCGCTGGTGAACGCGATCGTCTTTCCGTCCGGCGAGAACTGCGGGTGGTAGTCGTATGCGGGCCCATGCGTAAGGGCCGTCGCCGTGCCGCCCTGAATGGGCAGCGTGTACAAGTCGCCCAGGAGATCGAAGACGATTGTCTTGCCGTCGGGCGAGACGTCGAGCGACATCCACGTGCCCTCGGTCGTGTCGAACCGGACGGTGCGCCCATCAGCGCGCGGCGCGTTGATCGCCGCGGCCACATCCTTTGGCTTGGGGGCCGTGGCGGGTGGCTTCGAGGGCGGCGCTGCGGCTCCTGCGACGAGCAGTGCCGGACACGCTAACAGCGCGACGGTCAACGAGCGGGCATAGCGCAACATTGAAACCTCTGTCTGCCTGAGTGCGGGCAGGAACCTGGCATTGTAGTCGGTTCAGCTGGCGCTGGGATCCCATCTCGACCGTACGACGTGGGACCGGCCGGGTGACGAAACGACGCACGATCTCAAGCGCCAGAGACCTGCAGTCCCGACGGAAGGCGCGGAGACGACAGCAGTCGGGCGAACTCGGCCCAGCGGACGTCGGGACGATCCGCGGTCCCGCCGCGGGCTTCGATGTACTCGCGGACGAGATCCTTCCCGAAGTTGTAGTTGATGACGTAGCTGCGATACGAGTCGAAGAATCGGGTTCGCTGCTCGGCACGAGGAGCAGGCATCAGCGCGTAGCGCTCCAGCCACGCGATGGCTCCAGCACGATCGATGGCACCATCGAGATACCGGCGTGCCGCTTCGTTGCCCGCGTACGACACCCGGTCGAGGAGCGCCGCCACGCCGTAATACTCCTCCGCGCGGGCGCGATCGAGGCCGGCCAGCGGGAACAGGTAGTCGCGCTCGAACGCCACACGGTCCGCTCCCGGCAGCACGACGTCGATGCCGAAATTCGCCGTTCCCTCGGCGATAAGGGATTGCGGCGAGAACAACGCGTACACGGTGTACTCGGGCCAGCCCCGCTCTTCCACGAGATGGCGCTCGAGCAGCGCGTTGTAGACGTGATGCCCCGGATAGCCTTCGTGTGCGGCCAGATCGATCGCGCGATCGATGTAGATCACTAGTTCCGTATTCACCTGAATCAGACTGGTCGCCGCGCCCTTGAACCAGTTGTAGC
>JBKPMA010000063.1:0-3860 GCA_046731935.1 Acidobacteriota bacterium | reverse complement strand
TCTCTCCGTCTCGTGGGCTCGGAGATGTGTATAAGAGACAGGGACAATCGATACCGGTGAGGCCCGGCGCTGTGGCGGGATTCGTCGACAGCGTCTCGCGTACTGACCTGAGCGGATTCTGGTGCGCGTACGGGTGGGCCGCTGATCCCGCGCACGCGGGACTTCCGGTCATCCTCGCGTTCGCCGACGGGAAAGAAGTCGCGTCTTCGCGGCCGACGATCGAGCGCCCCGACATCGCGACAGCGTTGGCGGATCCTAATGCCGCTCGAAGCGGATATGCCGTCCGGATTCCGCTTGAAGCGCTGGCGGGCGTTCGTACGGTGCGAATCTTCGCCGTGTCAGGCCGCGGCGAGGCAACCGAACTGAGCTATCCGGCTGACTTCCCTTATCTCAAACCGATGCGATACACGCTGGTTGGATCCAGCGGCGGTGAACACTTCGAGTCTCCGGAGCGGGACGTGGTGGCCGTGACTCCACATGCCATTCAAGGTTCGGTCGACACCTGGTCATGGTCGCGCGTGGACGATCACGACTACCTCTCGGTATCGGGCTGGGCGGCCGATGCATCGCAGGCCTCATCGATCGACGTCGTGCTGGTCGCCGGAGATCGGCCGGTCGCGGCCGTGCGTCCCATCGGTGCGCGTCCCGATGTCGCACGCTCGCTGAAGAACGATCGCTTTCTAGAGAGCGGCTATGCCTTTCGCATCAGGATGGAACGCGCCCTTCAGGAAGTCCCGCTGCGCGTCTTCGGCGTCTCGGCACGCGGGATCGCCACCGAACTGACGAACGCACGACGTGTGACGCACGGACCTCCCCCCTGGCACGGCACGGACTGATCAGCGGCAACCTTTCGGAGAACGCGCCATGGTCCGAAAGCTGGTCAAAACGCGAGCCGCCGAGAACACGGCGACGAACAACGCCAAGGCGACGACGTAACCGCCACGATTCGTGTGATCGAGGAGTCCGAATGCCCGACCGACGAACGTTCCTCAAGACATCCGCGGCCGGTGCAGCCGGACTCGCGTGGGTAGACCCGCTTCACGCCTTCACGGCTGCGCCAGATGCTGCCGCGGCGCCGCTCACGCTGCGCTTCCGGCAGGTGCACCTCGACTTTCACACGAGTCCGCTGATTCCTGACGTCGCGAAAGACTTCGATCCGGAGCGCTACGCCGACACGCTCGCGCGCGCCCATGTGGACTCGGTGACGACGTTTGCGCGGTGCCATCACGGACTCATCTACTACGACACAAAAGCCTTTCCGGAGCGCAGGCATCCGAATCTGCGGCGCAATCTGCTGCCCGAGCAAGTGGCGGCCTGCCATCGGCGGAATATCCGCGTGCCGATCTACGTCACGGTGCAGTGGGATCAGTTCACGGCCGACGCGCATCCCGAGTGGCGCATCGTGACAGAGACCGGAGCGCTGGAGGGCACGCCGCCGTATGAAGCCGGATTCTATCGGCGGCTGTGTCTGAACTCACCGTACCCGGAGTTTCTGAAAGCGCACGTGAAGGAACTGTTCGAGGTCACACCAGTCGATGGCCTGTTCCTCGACATCGTCGCCGCGCAGGACTGCTCGTGTGTAAGGTGCCGATCGGCCATGGCGTCGCGCGGGATCGATCCGTCGAACGCCAAGGCGCGGCAGGCCTTCGGTGCGGACGTGGCGAAAGAGTTCCGGTTGACGATGACGGACTACATCAGACAGCTCGACAAGAGCTGCTCGATCTTCTACAACGCCGGACACGTGGGTCCCGAGACGCGGCCTTCCGCACCGGCGTATACGCATTTCGAGCTGGAATCGTTGCCGAGCGGCGGATGGGGTTACCTCCATTTTCCGCTCTCAATCCGGTACGCACGCACACTGGGACACGATTGCCTGGGCATGACGGGCAAGTTCCACACGTCCTGGGGCGATTTCCATTCACTGAAGAATCCTGCCGCCCTGCAGTTCGAGTGCTTCCAGATGCTCGCGAACGCCGCGAAGTGTTCGGTTGGCGATCAACTGCATCCGCGCGGCGCGCTGGACGCGGCGACGTACGAGCTGGTTGGATCCGTCTACGCATCAGTCGAACAGAAAGAACCGTGGTGCCGTGATGCGCACCCGATCGTAGACATCGGCGTTTTCAGTCCCGAGGAGTTCACGGGCGGCCGCGTGCCTCCGCCGGCGATGGGTGTCGCCCGGATCCTGCAGGAAGGACGTCATCAGTTCGACGTGATCGACACGCACGAGGACCTGCAGCGCTACAAGGTCGTCGTGCTGCCGGACGAGATCCGGCTCAACCCGGAGCTGGCGTCGCGTCTCCAGGCGTATCTCGATCGCGGCGGATCGATCCTGGCGTCATTGAAGTCAGGCCTCACGCCAGACGACAAGGGATTCGCACTGCCGTCCTTTGGCGTCACCCTCAAGGGTGATGCACCGTACAGTCCAGACTTCATCCGCGCGCGCCCGGCGCTGTCTGCCGGTCTACCCTCGACCGAGCTTGTGATGTACCTGAAAGCGCAGGAGGTCACGCCCGCGGCGGATGCAGAAGTCCTGGCCGACGTCGTGGTGCCCTACTTCAATCGTACCTGGGAGCACTACTCCTCGCATCGCCACACGCCATCCTCAGGCGTGGTCGGCTATGCCGGCGTCGTCCGGAAGGGCCGGGTGATCTACTTTGCGCACCCGGTCTTCACGCAGTACGCCAAGAACGCGCCGCGCTGGTGCAAGACACTCGTGTTGAACGCCCTCGATCAGCTGCTCCCCTCGCCCGTGCTTCGCGTCACTGGACCGAGCACGCTGGTCGCGACGGTGAACCTGCAAGCGTCTGAACGGCGGCGTGTCGTGCACCTGCTCAATTACATACCCGAGCGGCGGGGAACCGACTTCGACGTGATCGAGGACGTGATTCCCGTGCGCGATCTAGGTGTGACCTTGCAGGTTGCGGATCGCGTGCGGGACGTTCAGCTCGTTCCTCAACGGCAGATGCTGAAGTTTGAGCAAACCGCAGGGTCTGTGACCTTCACGGTGCCGGTGGTGGAGGGACACCAGATGGTGTCGGTAAGTGCCTAGACTCGTCGCGTTTCAAGAGCGGCCGACCAGACACTCGTCACCGGCTGTCGACCCACCGGCAAGGCGAATGCGGGAATCATCGGCCTGGAGCCATCTCAGATCGAAAGGCCGGGGTCGCCCTCAATGACTTGCTGCCGCAGCACAGGGCGTTCGCCCGGTTTCCACAGCGATGCCGTGTGGACGACGCGGTAGCGAAGAGGACCGCCATCGGGACGATCGCTGCGCGTGATCGGGCGTGGAATGCAGACGAACTCGGTGCGCATTTCATCGCTCGTGAGCCGCACTGTCGCATAGCCGTGACCGCCCGCATCCACGAATTCGAGGTGCGGGGAAAGTTTCGGATTGGAAACGGCGTGAGCGCGCTTCAGGTCGAAACTCCTGGCGTATTCGAGGCACGAGCGGACGCCGTGCTTGAGGAGCATGTTGTAGGTCCATTCGGGCTGACCCGCGGGCCGATCGGCCAGGAACAGCGAACGGAGCGGATGATCCTTGGGAAGACCGTGCTCAAAAGCCTCCATCGCCCCGATGCTGATCAGTGAGGAGCCGACGAAACTGATCCCGACCGGCTCGTACTTGGCCGGGGGCAGTAGAGGGGCGGCATAGCCGGCCCAGAAGCTGTGACGGTCGCCCGACACGATCGCGAATCCGGTGATCTTCGAATCGCGGACGAGATCATAGATTTCGCCGCGCTCGTGGTACGCGCTGCCAAAATCCCAGCTGCCGATCTGAGCGAAGGTGTCGGCCGGCCACTTCTGCTTGGTCAGCCCATCGGGAAGGTTCTGCGGGTCGGCCCGCATGTCGATGGCACCCA
>JBKPMA010000062.1:0-10176 GCA_046731935.1 Acidobacteriota bacterium | reverse complement strand
ATCGCATGCTGCTGAAATCCAGGGTCGGCGAACGACCCGCAAGCTGTAGACGTGAACCGACTTCGATTATATCGGCTCGACGGCCTCAGGCCAATGGAGGAGACCCGCAGGTTGACAGCGTCGGCCGGGCTCTGTTAGTTTCCGATAACCTCTGCATCGAGCGCATGCCACAATTTCACCGTCCCGCACACGTTGTGACGCTCGGCTCTGCAGTCCGGCCTGCCGGACTCCTCGGCACGGGTGCGTATCGGGGCTGGTGGTGGTTTGTGGACTCTCACAGTGAAGAGGCCTGCCGCGCCTGAAGCGACCGAGCGACGAGCACCAACAAGCCTCTTCACCCACCGGGTTGAAGAGGCTTTTTTGTTTATGGGCGATTTTCTTTCGACACACTCCGGCACCGCCGTCTGCGCCGTCGTTGGCGCCGCCACGATGGAGGAGCTTCGCCGCGCGAGAGACGACGTATCTCCGCGCGCCGACCTGGTAGAGCTCCGGCTCGACGCCGCTGCGCGTCCCGACCCGGCGGCGGCGCTTCAAGGCCGCACCCGGCCGGTCGTCGTCACCTGCCGCCCTGCGTGGGAAGGCGGCGGCTTCACCGGCTCGGAAGCGGAACGGCTCGACATCCTGCGCCGCGCGTGGACGCTCGGTGCCGATGCAGTTGACATCGAAGCACGGGCGGAAGGAGCGCCAGCCTTCCTGCGTGAGACCGGGGGCGTTCGAGTCGTTCTGTCGGTGCACGACTATGCCGGCGTGCCCGCTGACCTGACGGATCGTCTGCACTCGATGGCCTCTACGCCCGCCGCGGTCATCAAGGTGGCCGTTCAGGCGCATCGACTGACCGATTGCGACGCGATCTTCGGGATGGCCCGGATGATCCCAGGCCGACGATTCATCGGAATCGCGATGGGAGCGTCCGGTGTGACGACCCGCATCCTGGCGGGACCGATCGGCAGCGCATGGACGTACGCAGGTGAGGGTTGGGCTCCAGGACAGATTCCGCTGGATGCACTGCTCGACGAGTTCCGGTTCCGAGAGCTCACCGCTCGAACCGCGATTTATGGGGTGGTGGGCCGTCCGATTGGCCACTCGCTGTCGCCAGCCATGCACAATGCTGCCTTTGTCGCGGAACGAGCAGATGCCGTGTACGTTCCGCTCGAGGCGGATTCCGCTGAGGACGTTCTCCGGTTCGCCGAGGCGCGACAGGTCGCAGGGTTGAGCGTGACGGCGCCCTTCAAGGTGTCGCTCGTGCCGCACGCAACACTCGACGCGACCGCAACGCGAATCGGCGCGCTCAACACGCTGCGGCCGATGAACGGGCGGTGGGAAGCCACGAACACCGATCCCGAGGGATTCATGGCCCCGCTTGCGACGTCAACGACGGTCGCCGGGCAGCGTGTGGCCGTGCTGGGTACCGGCGGTGCGGCGCGATCCGTGGCCATCGCCTTGGCCGCGGCAGGGGCGCGTGTGGCAGTCCACGGACGCGATCGTGGGCGTGCCGAGGCGGTGGCACAGCTGGCTAGCGGGTCGGCCCATGCGTTCCAGCCGTCGCCAGGCAGCTGGGACCTGCTCGTCAACACGACACCGGTTGGAACGACACCCCGCACCGAGGAGTCGCCGCTTCCCGACGGACCGTTCGACGGTGCGCTGGTCTACGACCTCGTATACAACCCGCCGATCACACGGCTGCTGCGCGACGCAGAACGGGCGGGCTGCCGCGTCATCGGCGGTCTGGACATGCTCGTGGCGCAGGCACAGGCGCAGCGTCACTGGTGGATAGGCAGCCGTGGTGACGCCACGGTCATGAAGGCGGCAGCACTGCGGCGTCTTCAGGCCGCGGAGCGTCCGCGGGCTGCTGGAGCCGCATCGCTCTCGAATTGAGCACCACATGAAACTGACGACGTACGACGAATTCGTGGAGTTGGCGACGCGCGGGACCTTCGTGCCGGTCTGCAAGGAAATCATGGCAGACCTGCTCACGCCGGTGTCTGCGTTCCTCAAGATCGCCGAACACTCGGACTACGCGTTCCTGCTCGAGAGCGTGGAGGGTGGCGAACACGTCGGCCGCTACTCGTTCCTGGGGAAGGATCCGTTTCTCGTCCTCCGGGCGCGCGACGGCAAGACGATCATCGAGCGCTCCGGCTCGGTGACCGAATCGGCCGAGCCGCTGGTTCCGACACTGCGTCGATTGATGGCGGACTTCCGCTCGCCATACGTGCCGGAACTGCCACGCTTCACCGGCGGCGCGGTTGGCTATCTCGGCTACGACACCGCGAGCTGGTTCGAGCCCGTTCCGCTCTCGAAAATCATCGACGGTCCGACCGCCGCGTCGGATGAAGCCGGGTTCATGCTGTTCGACACGGTTCTGGCGTTCGACCACGTGCAGCATCGGCTGCTGATCATTTCGAACGCGAGGATCACCGGCGACGAAGATCTGGAATCGCTGTATCAGTTCGCGTGCGCGAAGATCGGCTTCCTCGAAAAGGAGCTCGAGCGCACGTTGTCGCTGACACCGGCGCCCGCCGCCCCACCGATCGCGCTGCAGGCGAACATGACGCGCGAGCGCTTCGAACAGAACGCGCGCACGGCGAAGGAGTACATCGCCGCCGGCGACATCTATCAGGTCGTGCTGTCACAGCGCTTCGAAGCGGACATCGCCGCCGATCCGTTCACCGTCTATCGCGCGCTGCGGCACGTGAATCCGTCCCCGTACATGTATTTCACGCGGGTCGGCAGTTTATCCATCGTCGGGTCGTCGCCTGAAATGCTGGTCCGCGTCGAGGGCCGTCGCGCCGAAACGCACCCGATTGCCGGGACACGTCCGCGAGGACGCAGCAACGAAGACGACCTGCGCCTTGCCGAAGAGTTGAAGCGCAACGAGAAGGAGCGCGCGGAACATGTCATGCTCGTGGATCTGGGGCGCAACGACCTCGGCCGCGTGTGCGAATACGGCTCGGTACGCGTGCCGCAGTTCATGGCCCTCGAGCGGTTCTCGCACGTGATGCACCTCACCTCCATCGTCGAAGGCAAGCTGGCCGACGATGCGGACCGGCTGGATGCGCTCGTGTCGTGCTTTCCGGCGGGCACTGTCTCGGGGGCGCCAAAAGTCCGTGCGATGGAGATCATCGCGGAGCTCGAACCGACGAGGCGCGGGATCTATGCCGGTGCGGTTGGATACCTCGACTTCGCGGGAAATCTCGATTTCTGCATCGCGATCCGGACGATCATCGCGGTCGCCGGCCGCGCGTACCTGCAGGCGGGCGCCGGCATCGTCGCCGATTCCAATCCCGCGGCCGAATACGAGGAAACACGTGACAAAGCGCGCGCGCTGGTGCGAGCGTTGGAGCTCGCGCAGGCCGGGCTGTAGCCCTTCGGCCTTAGCCCTTAGCCTGTAGCCTTTTGAGTATGGTCTTCGTCCTCGACAACTACGATTCGTTTACCTACAACCTCGTGCAGTACTTCGGGGAGCTCGGGGTGCAGGTGATCGTGCGCCGCAATGATAAGGCGTCGCTCGACGAGATCGGTGCGCTGGCGCCGACACACATCGTGATCTCGCCCGGCCCGGGGCGGCCCGAGGACGCGGGATTGACGCCAGAGGTCGTACGCCACTTCGGGCAGCGGTTGCCGCTGCTCGGCGTCTGCCTGGGGCATCAGGCCATCGGATCGGTGTTCGGCGGACGCGTGGTGCGCGCGCCGTCACCCATGCACGGGAAGACGTCGATCGTCGAGCACGACGGCAAAGGCGTCTTTGCGGGTTTGCGGGAGCCGTTCGTCGCGTCGCGCTATCACTCCCTGGCAGTGGAGGAGGCCGGACTGCCGGCAGACCTCGAGATCACGGCACGTGCCCGCGAAGACGGCGTCATCATGGGGCTGCGTCACCGCAAATACCCGGTGCACGGCGTGCAGTTCCATCCTGAATCGATCCTGACGGCAGAGGGCCGGCGGATGCTGCGGAATTTTCTGGAGCTGTGACGTGTTCGTACCGCTCCTGCACAAGATCCTCGCTCGCGAGGATCTGACGACCGACGAAGCCGCAGCCGCGATGCGTGAAATCATGAGCGGCAACGCGGCGCCCGCCGCAATCGCGGGGCTGCTCGTTGGCCTCGCCATGAAGGGCGAACGGCCTGCCGAAATCGTCGGCTTCGCGCGTACGATGCGTCAGCAGGCTGTCGCATTCGATCGCGGACCGGAACCCGTGTTCGATACCTGCGGCACGGGCGGCGACCGGGCGGGCACGTTCAACATCTCGACGGCCTCCGCAATCGTGCTCGCCGCATGCGGCGTCCGCGTCGCGAAGCATGGAAATCGTTCGGTCTCCAGCCGCTGCGGGAGCGCGGACGTGTTCGAGGCACTCGGCGTGAACATCACGGCGCCCCCGGAGGTCGTGGCCCGGTGCCTTGCGGAGACCAACATCGCGTTCCTGTTTGCGCCGACGTTCCATCCCTCGATGCGTCACGCTGCCCCGACTCGCCGGGAACTCGGTCTGCGCACGGCGTTCAATCTGCTCGGACCGCTGACGAATCCAGCCGGGCCGACACGGCAAATCGTGGGCGTGCCGCGTCCCGAGCTGACGGAGCTGATGGCGAAAGCGCTCGCGCTCCTCGGGAGCGAACATGCGTGGGTCGTGCACGGAGCGGATGGCCTCGACGAGATCTCGCTCTCCGGCCACACGAAAGTATCGGAGTGTAGGGCTGGCGCCGTCCGGACGTTCTACGTGCATCCATCCGAGTACGCCCTTCGCAAGACAGCGGTGGACGACATTGCCGGCGGCGACGCCGCCGAGAACGCCGCGATTCTGAGAGATGTGTTGGCAGGCGCGGATGGTCCTCGGCGCGATGTCGTCCTCTTCAACGCGGGAGCGGCGCTCTTCGTGGCCGGCGCGGTCGAGACGGTCGAAGCCGGGATCGATCGTGCGGCAGCCGCCATCGACGACGGCAGCGCGGCCAGGACGTTGGAGCGGCTGGTGGACACCTCACGCGTCACGGCGGAGGAGCCCGCATGAGCGCGCCGCCCGATCTTCTCGGCGCCATCGTCGCGGCAGCGAAGCGCCGCGTGGCGGATCAGCGCGAGCGCGTGTCGTCGGCCGAGATCGAACGGGCCGCAGCGGCGCGTCCCGAACCGAACGGCTGCTTCAAAAGCGCGCTGTCGGCTGAGGGCCGCGTCAACATCATTGCCGAGTGCAAGCGGCGGTCACCCTCTCGCGGCGTGCTGCGCTGGAACTACGATCCCGTGGCGATTGCGACCGGATACGAGAGGGCGGGCGCAGCCGCCATTTCCGTGTTGACGGAGCCCGGGTTCTTCGATGGGTCGCTGGATCATCTCTCTTCGGTCGCGGCGGCCGTGACGTGTCCTGTGCTGCGAAAGGACTTCGTCGTCGACGAGTACCAAGTCCTCGAGGCCCGCGCGGCCGGAGCATCCGCCGTGCTGCTCATCGTCGCGGCACTGGACGATGACGATCTGAAGCGGCTGTTCAGGGCCGCTGCCGGAGCCGGTCTGGATGCGCTGGTAGAGGTGCACGACGAAGTGGAATTGTCGAGAGCCGTCGCGATCGGCGCGACGATCGTCGGCGTCAACAATCGGAACCTGAAAACGCTGGCGGTGGACGTCGAGGCTGCGCAGCGGTTGGCGCCAGCAATGCCAGCTGGACTCGTGCGCGTCGCCGAGAGTGGATTGCGCACGGGGGCGAATCTCCGGGCGCTGTCGGCGGTGGGGTACCACGCGTTTCTGATTGGCGAGCGGTTCATGGCCGCCGATGACCCTGGAGCCGCGCTGGCTGGTCTGATTGCCGATTCGAGTGGTAGATCTGCGGCGCCCGAAGCCGCCCGGAGTGCGCGATGACGCGCGTGAAGATTTGCGGCATCACGCGGCTCGAGGATGCGCAGCTGGCCTCCTCACTCGGGGCCTGGGCGGTCGGCTTCATCTTCTGGCCCGGCAGTCCCCGTTTCATCGACCCGGATGCGGCCGCGCCCATTGTCAACGCGCTGTCGCCGCTGGTCGTACCGGTGGGCGTGTTCGTCGATCAGCCGATCGAAGTCGTCAACGATGTCGCACGTAGTCTGCGATTGGGGGCGGTCCAGCTGCACGGGTCGGAGTCGAGTGACTACGTCCGCAGCGTCGCGGCGCGCACGATCAAAGCAGCTTCGCTCGACACGTGCACGAGCGAGTGGCTTCGCGATTTGGATCCCGCGTGTCTCGTCCTGCTCGACGCAGCGGATCCTGTACGGCGCGGCGGCACGGGGCGGACGATCGATTGGGATCGCGCCGCAACGGTTGCTGGAACGCGTCCGACCATGCTGGCCGGCGGCATCACGCCGGACAATATCGGATCGGCCGTCAGGCGTGTCCGTCCTGCGGCTGTGGATGTATCGTCGGGCGTCGAACAGGCGCCCGGCATCAAAGACCCGGATCGCCTGCGCGCGCTGTTTCACGCGCTCGAGGGCGTGGAGGCAGCATCGTGACGACCATCGCGCGGAGTGACGGAACACACGTCGGTCACAGGGATCCGGATGCGCGCGGATATTTCGGCAAGTTCGGCGGGCGCTTCGTGCCTGAAACGCTGGTCGAGCCGATCGAGCAACTGGCGCGCGAATACATGGCGGTGCGCGTCGATGCGGCATTCCAGGAGCGTCTGCGGGAACTGCTCACCAATTACGTGGGGCGCCCGACCCCGTTGTACGAGGCGGCGCGTCTGGCGGCGGAGGCGGGCGGCGCGCGCCTGTTTCTGAAGCGTGAAGACCTCACGCACACCGGCGCACACAAGATCAACAACGCATTGGGGCAGGCCCTGCTGGCCCAGCGGATGGGGAAGACCCGTGTGGTCGCCGAGACAGGCGCAGGGCAGCACGGAGTCGCCACCGCGACGGCGTGCGCGTTGCTCGGCCTCACCTGCGATGTCTACATGGGCGCCGAAGACATGGAACGCCAGGCGCCCAATGTCCTCCGTATGCAGCTGCTCGGTGCAACGGTGCGGCGTGTGGATTCAGGCAGCCGGACACTCAAGGACGCGATCAACGAAGCGATGCGGGACTGGGTCACCAACGTGCACCACACGTACTACCTGCTCGGCTCGGTGCTGGGCCCGCACCCGTATCCGCTGATGGTTCGCGAGTTCCAGTCGGTCATCGGCCGTGAAGCGCGGCGGCAGATGCTCGATCAAGCCGGACGTCTGCCCGATGTCGTCGTCGCTTGCGTCGGAGGCGGCAGCAACGCCATGGGCATCTTCGACGCGTTCGTGGATGACGCGGGCGTTCGATTGGTGGGCGTCGAAGCCGGAGGGTACGAAATTGCACCAGGCCGGCATGCAGCGCGGTTCGCCGGCGGCAGTGAAGGGGTTCTGCAAGGCACGCGGACGTACGTGCTGCAGGATGCGGACGGCAACATCGAGTTGACGCATTCCATCTCGGCCGGGCTCGACTACGCCGCGGTCGGTCCGGAGCACGCGTGGCTGCGCGATCTCGGACGCACCGAGTATGCCCACGTCGGCGATCAGGCGGCGCTCGACGCGTTCGGCCACCTGGCGCGCACCGAAGGGATCCTTCCGGCGCTGGAGTCGTCGCACGCCGTCGCGCATGCCGTCACCCTGGCCGGCACGCTCAACAAAGACGAAATCATCCTGATCAACTTGTCGGGACGAGGCGATAAGGACCTCCAGACGGTGGCGGCGAGGACGGGGAAGAAGGGGTAAGGGGCAAGGGGTAAGGGATGTCTCGAATCGATGACGCATTCGCGCAGCTGAGGGCCGACAAGCGGACGGGACTCATCACGTACACGACCGCGGGCGATCCTGACCTGCCCTTGTCGCGTGATGTGCTGCTGGCGCTCGCGCACGCAGGTGCCGACCTGCTCGAAGTGGGTATCCCGTTTTCTGACCCTCTCGCCGACGGCCCCGTGATTCAGCGCGCGACCGAACGCGCGTTGGCAGCTGGATCCACGCTGACGCGTGTGCTGGAGCTCGTGGCAGACGTCCGCACCCGCGTCGCGACACCCATCGTGCTCTTTACCTACGTGAATCCGCTGCACCGCATGGGATTTGCGACCTTCGCCCGAGAAGCCGCGGCAGCCGGGGCCGATGGCGTGCTCGCGCTGGATCTGCCGATCGAAGAAGCGGGGGAGTTCCGAGACCTCCTGGCGAACCACGATCTCGACACGATCTTTCTATTGAGTCCGACGACGACGACGGAGCGGATTAAGCGCGCAGCCGCATTGGGCCGGGGATTTCTGTACGGCATCTCGCGGCTCGGGGTGACGGGGGCACGCGATACGGTCTCCGTGGATGCCGCCGCCATGGTCGCGCGGATACGCAACGAAACCAGCATGCCTGTCGCCGTCGGCTTTGGCGTCTCACATCCCGATCACGTGTCCGAGATTGGCCGGTACGCAGACGCCGCCGTGGTCGGGAGCAGTCTCGTCAACGTCGTGGCCCGGCACGGTCAGGCGGACACGCTGGTGACGGCCGTCGACGCATACGTTCGATGGCTCAAGGGAACCATTCCGGTCGAACAGGCAGCGGGAGCTGGCCCGTGGTGAAAACGATCGACGAGCTGCGCCAACGCATCGACGCACTCGACGAACAGCTCGTTCGGCTGCTCAACGAGCGGGCCGCGTGCGCGCTCTCGATCGGCAAAGTGAAACAGGAGCTGGGAATCGACATCTACCAGCCCTCGCGGGAGACCGAAGTGTTGCGCCACGTGCAGGCGTGCACCGTAGAAATGGGCGGACCGCTCAGTCCCGCGGCGCTGGCCCGCCTGTTCGAACGCATCATCGACGAGGCGCGGCGCCTCGAGCGGGAATCGGCGGGTCATCACGACAAACGCGAGGCCGACACGATCGGCGGCTGAGGCGCGCTGTCCGCAGGCGGGAGCCGAGGGTACGGATTTGGAGGATGGAAGCATGGTGGTCGTAATGCAGGAGCGCGCCACGGAAGTGCAGATCGAAAAGGTGGTCGCGCACCTCGTCGAACTGGGGTTGGACGTGCATCGCTCGACCGGCGTGAGCCGGACGGTGCTGGGAGCCGTCGGCGACGACCGCAACCTCGATCCACGGCTGCTCGAGATGCTCGACGGCGTGAGCGAGGTGCTTCGCGTCACGGAGCCGTACAAGTTGGCGAGCCGCGCGTTCCGGCCCGAAGGCACCGTCGTGTCGATGGGAGACGTGCGGATCGGCGGCGACGAAGTCATCGTGATGGCGGGTCCGTGCTCGGCTGAGACAGCCGAGCAGGTGGATTCCACCGCTGCCGCCGTGAAACGCGCCGGCGCAAAGGTTCTGCGCGGAGGCGCATTCAAGCCGCGAAGCTCACCCTACAGCTTCCAGGGCCTCGGCGAAGAAGGCTTGCGCATGCTTCGCGCGGGCGCCAATCAGCACGATCTCAAGCTGGTCTCCGAGGTCATGGACGTGAGCCAGATTCCGGTGATCGAGAAGTACTGCGACATGTTCCAGGTGGGCGCCAGGAACATGCAGAACTTCACGCTGCTGCGGGAGCTCGGTCGTACGCGAAAGCCCGTGCTCTTGAAGCGCGGCATCTCGGCCACGATCGAGGAATGGCTGCTATCCGCCGAGTACGTGCTCGCCGGCGGCAACCAACAGGTCGTTCTTTGCGAACGGGGCATTCGTACCTTCGAGAGCTACACGAGGAACACACTCGATATTTCCGCCATCCCCGTCGTCAAGAAACTGAGTCACCTGCCGATCGTCGTCGATCCGAGCCACGGTACGGGACGACGGGACAAGGTCGCGCCGATGGCGCGTGCGGCCGTGGCGGCCGGCGCAGATGGACTGCTCATCGAGGTCCATTGCGATCCGGACCACGCGCTGAGCGACGGCGCGCAGTCGATGTTCCCGGCGCAGTTCGATCGTCTGATGGCGGAGCTCCGGATCATCGCGCCCGCGATCGGCCGGACGATCTGTCTCGAGCCCGTTATGCGGCGAGGCTGGAGCGCGTGAACGAAGTCGGCAGCTTTCCGGTTCGCCACCTCGGCATTGTCGGTCTGGGACTGATCGGCGGCTCGGTGGCGATGGCGGCCCGCCGGGCCTGGCCAGAGGTGCAGGTGGCGGGCGTGGATCGCGGCGCCGCTCTCGATGCGGCGCGGCTGGTCACGGTGTTCGACGTGCTCGGCGACACAGTCAGCGTGTTGCGCGGCGCCGATCTCGTCGTCCTCGCCGCTCCGGTGAGCCAGAACATTGCAC